>JAWXBP010000270.1 GCA_034440135.1 Planctomycetia bacterium | reverse complement strand
GAAGTTCGAGACATGGCCGTCACCGAGGGAAGCACAAGTTCAAGCACACCCCCTCAACCTACCACGCCCAACAACCATGCCGATTCGGGAACGGTTACGGGCAAGCTGAATGGCCGTACCGTCAACTATTGGTAGGAATTCGACCAGACTTCTAGTTATTGTCCCTGCCGTACCTGGCGATGCTAACGACGCGGGACGAAACTCCCACTACCTTCCAGACGGGAATCGGCCTGTCGAAGCGGAGGGGCCACTCTCTGGACGGCACCGTGCCTCAGGGACTGGGCACTTCCAAATAAGGAATCGGGCTGATCGTACTTGCATACGGTCGGCCCGGTTTCGTTTTGTGAGATACGCTTTAATTCAGCGTGCAAGGGCACAAATCTCGCCGGGCGGTGCACTTGGCGCTACTTCGTACGACACGGCCGGAAGCGCGTATTCGGCCATAGCGTCTGCTACGGTTAACTCTTCAGTAGCTTCAGACTCGTTCCACGAGCGCTTCCAAGTTGATCGAACTTGCATTGCTTTGCAGCTTTGTCGGGGCGAAAGCGCAGCAGGTTCGTGCCATGCCGAAAGCGTCCGCCCGTAAAGCTGTCAAATTCCACTTCGGCGACGATTTTGGGACGCAGTGATGTCCACTCGCTGGAACGCTTCGTGCTCCAGCGACTTGGCCCGCCAGGTGCTTTTCCGGTAAAGCTGGTGCCGCCGATGAGAGGTTTTAGTATTCCAAGCAACTGCTCGCGTTCCGCTGCCGAAAAGCTGGAGGTGAAGCCAATGTGGTGCAACAGGCCTTGATCGTCGTAGAGACCGAGAAGCAGTGAGCCTACCACCTTCGTCCCTTCAGCGTAGCGAAACCCGCCAACGACGCAATCAACGCTGTGCCGCCGCTTGAACTTTTGCATTCCGTCGCGGCTCCCTGATCGATAGGGCGAATCCAAACGCTTCGCCATCACGCCGTCCAAGCCCGACGTCGTTCCGGCTCCCCACTTCTTCGCGGTGAGAAACTTGCTAGTCGCTGGCGACAAGCGAATGCTCGTTTTTCGGGCGAAGAAGCTTTTCTTGAATTGTTCGAGCCGCGAACGTCGCACACTGAGCGGAAGCTTTGACAGATTGGTCCCGTCTTCGTCTACGAGCAGATCAAAAACGATGTAAATCGCCGGAAACTCACTGGCAAGCTTGTTCACCCTGGTCGCGGTCGGGTGGACACGTTGCTGCAGTTGTTCGAATGACGTTTTGCCTCGAATCGGGATGACCAATTCGCCGTCGAGCACGAACCGCGAAGCGCGCAATGCCAATAGCGATTCCGTTACTTCGGGAAAGTATCGGCCCAAAGACTGCCCTGATTTTGATTGCAGGGTTACCTTCTTCCCGTCACGAAACGCCAGGCAACGAAATCCGTCCCATTTGGGCTCGTACTGCCACTCGTCCCCGGTCGGCAACTCCTCCACCGGCCGGGCCTCCATCGGTGGGAACGGGGATTTAATGGGAAGCGTCATTCGTCGACTCCCAACCGCTTCAACATCGACTTGGTCAGCGACTGTTTCAATGTCGGTAATGCTGCCCAAGGATCGAGTTTTAGCCTCTGCAGCCGTGCCGGAAGATTCTGAATTGTAAAGTAGTCCGAGCGCAATCGCGGACTCAACTCGTCCCAGGCCAACGGCACACTGATAGGTGCGCCGTCCCGAGCCCGGGTGGAGTACGCCGCCACGGCCGTCGCCCCTCGCCCGTTTCGCAGGTAGTCGACGAAGATCTTTCCTTTTCTAGCGGCCTTGCTCATGGTAGAAATGTAACGATCGGGAGCAGCTTCCTCCAGCAACTCGGCGACACGGCGGCAAAACGCTTTGCTCTCGTCCCAACCAAGTCTCGATTGCACAGGCACCACTAAATGTAAGCCCTTACCGCCGGTCGTCTTGACAAAGGATTCGAGCCCAAGCTCTTGCAGAAACAAGCGAACCTCTCGTGCCGCAGTGATCACCTGCGGCCACTGCAGGTTCGGATCCGGATCCAAGTCAAACACCAGCCGATCTGGCTTTTCCAGGGAGCGACTTCGCGCCCCCCAAACGTGGATTTCCAACACTCCCATTTGAACCAACGAGATAAGGCCTGCCGCGTCCGCCAGCATCATGTTCTGGTTGGGCTCATTCGACTCAGAAACATCAACTCTCTTCAGATGTTCGGATGCCCCTTCCCCAGGGTGCTTTTGAAAAAAACACGGCTTCTTGCTTCCCGCTGGGCAGCGGACTAGCGCCAGCGGCCGATGAACCACCTGAGGAAGAATCCAGTCCGCCACTGATAAGTAGTAACGGGCGAGATCTGCCTTGGTGAGGCCTTGATCGGGGTAAAGGACCTTGTCGGGGTGCGTGAGTTCGACTCCGGCGAACTCCGCCGATGCCGTCTGGGTGGAATTCGTCTTCGTTCGGACCACCTTGCGTGACGCATGTTCTTTCACTGCCGTTGAACCCCATACGCGATCCGCAGCTTCGGCGATTTGTTCCATGGTCCTGCCACTGGCGACACTCAGCGGCTTCTGTTCCGTGATTGACTTGCCGGTAGCCTTCGCGAACTTGTCGCGCTCCTTGAATAGAAACCAATGACGTTCGTCTGCATCCCCTGCACGACCGCCTCTGCGTACCAGCATCCAGTTTCCCTGGAGCTTTTCCCCGTGCAGCACGAATTTCAAGCTTCCGTCACGGAAGCCGCGTTTGGGATCGCCCATAGGTTCCCACGTGCCGCGATCCCACAGCAGCACTGCCCGCCCACCATACTGACCCTGCGGGATGATGCCCTCAAACTTACCGTACTCCACGGGATGATCTTCAACGTGCATCGCCAGACGTTTCGTGGCTGGATTCAAGTCGGGGCCTTTGGGAACGGCCCAGCTCTTCAGAACGCCGTCGAACTCCAGCCGAAAATCGTAGTGCAGATGGGTTGCGGCATGTTTTTGAATGACGAACGAAAGGGCTCCCTGGGATTTGCGGACATCGCCCTTCGGTTCGGATGTTGTGCTGAAGTCTCGTTTGCGGCGATATTCGACTAACCCCACGGGTTCACTTCCGCACGTTAAAGTTGAGTTTCACCAAACGTCGCGGTCCCACAGCAGATCGACTCATGCCCGCTTTCGCCTCGCGCTCGATCGCGCGGAGCGTGCCTTAGCGGTGGGTCGCTTTTTTCCCCCATTGGCCAGACTCCTCTTAAGTGCATCGAGAATATTGATCACGGCTGGCCCCTGATCTGGTACGTCAGGAATTGCGACTTTCTTGCCTTTCACTTTCGCAGCGATGAGCTTTTTGACGTCGGCAAGATGGCTGTCCTTGTACTTGCCGACATCGAATTCATCCGTCACAGATGCTGAAATCAGTGACTGCGCCAAGCGAAGTTCTTCCTTTTTCACTTCGCCTTCGCCGAGATGTTCTTCCAAATCTGCCGGCTGTCGCAACTCCGCCTGATGATGCAACATGGACAACACGAGGACTTTCTGGCTGGGCCATAACAGCATCAACTCTTCTTTGCCGGCGACCACCCCTTCCGCCATGGCTGCCACTTGGCTCGCCTCCATTGCGCGAAAGAGCACGCGATACGCCTTCTCCGCGACTTTTCCGTCGGGAATCAAGTAGTAGTTGCGTCCATCCAAATAGAGGGGGGCAATCGCGTGCATCGGAACGAACGTGTCGAGGGCAATCTCTCGATCTTGCGAAGGACGCAGCTCATCCAGTTCCTTGCGATCGATGACGGCGTATTGCCCCTTGGCGTACTCATATCCAGAGACGATTTCATCGTTGCTAACTTCACCATGCACCGGGCACGTCTTCGTATACCGAATCCGATTCTTGCAGGATTTGTGCAATTGATTGAAATGGAGCTCTCCGTCGCCAGGCAAGCTCGCGTTGTAGCCTCGGACAGGAACCGTCACGAGGCTCAAACGAATCAACGTTTTCCAACTGAAATGTGGCATTGCGGCACCCCCGATTGTTGCTAGCTGCGAAGTGCTAGCATGCGGCGTGCCAAACTGCGGAATTAGGCGAAATAGGCAGCGGAGAGTGGACGAATATTCACGTCAACTAACTGTCCGAGTGTCGGTGTGGAATTGCTCCAACCAACTCTGATCGAACTGGCCCCAACCACCTTTCGTTTGCCCGCGCGATGGTGCGGTTTCAAAGATATGGCGACTCGTCGGTGTCACTTAAGCGAGACGAAGGCAGCTGCGATGCGGCTGGAGAAATTTCAACGACGCGAGTCTTGCGCCGGTGCATTTCCTGTCGGGGGGTCCGAATGCGTCTCATACGCGTTCCGATGTCGCTCTCGCTGTCGCAAGTATTCAGGGTGACTGCGAGCGGCGACATACTGCTCGTAAAAGATGGCCGCCGCCTGGGCCTTCTCCGGGTCTGGTTTCCTTGGCAGTTCCGCGCCCGATTCCCGGTCGTACTTCCGTCCGCCTTTGTGATTCGCGTAACGGCGCGCTCGCGTCCAACCCATTTGCAAATACTTGCGAGCCATATCCTCACCAGGGAAGTCTTCTGCTCTTAGGTAGCCGAGGAACAACTCGTAAATCGCGGCTGACGATTGAATCGCCTCGCGCACGTTTTTGAATCGCCAATGCGGCAGGATCTCATTCTTGTACGGCTGCACCAGCAGCACTCCCTGCTCCCCTTTGCCGCTTCGGTACAGCTCAGGGTGCGCTCGGAAGTCGGTGCTGTTGAAATCCAGTGAATAGTCGAATTGCAGCGAGCTCATTGGTCGTGGCCAATCCTCATAGTGTGCTGGGGAACTGTTCCGATCTACTTGTCTCCTCACATAACCGATCTCATATCCCGATGGCCGCATTTTTGGGCAGGGTAGACTCTCCATGCGAGTCGGCACACCATTTGCAAATGTCACGCCGTAGCGTCGACTTCAATTGACCGAGCCAAGGTGACCGTCGTGAAAACTGGTTCTCCGTGGAAAGCCTCGTCTGCCCGCTATCCGAAAGTCGCGAAAAACGAGCACTTCGATGTCGCCATCATTGGCGGTGGGATTACCGGCATCACTGCTGCCCATTTGCTCAAACAATCCGGGAAGCGCGTCTGCGTAGTTGAGCGAGACCGGCTAGGAATGGGCGATACGGGCGCGACGACGGCGCATCTGACCTACCAAACCGATCTGCGACTTTCAGAACTGACAGAGACTTTTGGCGAGGAAGCCGCGGCACTCACGCTTCGCGGTGGGCAAGCAGCGATCAACCTGATCGAATCCAATGTCTCCCAACGCAACATCGACTGCGATTTTCGCCGGGTGCCAGGATATCTGCATTCCGCCTGGAGTTCGCAAGTAGACGAACGGGCGGCGCTGCAGAAGGAGGCCGAAATTGGGCAAAAGCTGGGCTTTCCCGTTCGATACTTGGATTCCGTTCCCTATTGCGAACGCCCCGGCATTAGCTTCCCGAACCAAGCCAAGTTTGATCCGCTGAAGTACCTTGCAGCGCTCGCGGACATCGTCGTAGGCAACGGCTCTCGCGTTTTCGAAGAGAGCGAAGTTACCGAAGTCCAGACTGACCCGCTGCAACTCGTCGTGGGTAAGTGCACCCTTCAAGCAGACTATGTGGTCATCGCTACGCATGTCCCGCTCATGGGAGCGACGGGGCTAGTGAAGGCGACGTTGTTCCAAACCAAACTCTACCCATATTCGTCGTACGCCATTGGCGCGACGGTGAAAAAGGGAACACTTCCCGAGGCTTGCTTTTGGGACACGTCCGACCCGTATTACTACCTCCGCGTCGAGGCTGGCGAGAAAGAGGACTATCTCATTTTCGGTGGAGAGGATCATAAAACTGGGCAAGAGGCGGAGACCGGAGATCGCTTCGCAGCCCTCCTCGGCAAACTGAAGGAAGTTGTGCCGGCAGCAAAGCCTGATCGGCGGTGGTCAGGCCAGGTCATCGAAACGCACGACGGATTACCGTTCATCGGAGAAACGGCTCCTCACCAATTCGTTGCCACGGGCTTCAGCGGCAACGGCATGACTTTCGGAACGCTCGCCGCGATGATGGCCTGCGACCGCGTGATGGAGCGACAAAACCCTTGGGCTGAGCTCTTTGCCGTCGACCGCAAGTCGATCCGGGGTGGGGCCTGGGATTACTTGCTGGAGAACCTCGACTATCCGTACTACTTCGTGCGAGACCGCCTGCGCGGTGCAAGGGCTGATTCGACGGATGACATTTCCAACGGCGAAGGTCAGATCCTGACGTTAAACGGACAACGCGTGGCCTGCTCCCGCGATAAGAAAGGCCAGCTCACAACAGTTTCCGCGTACTGCACGCACATGGGCTGTTTGGTGCGTTGGAATTCGGCCGAACAAACTTGGGACTGCCCCTGCCACGGTTCGCGTTTCCAACCCAATGGGGACGTCATCGCGGGGCCGGCAGAAACGCCGCTGGAATCCATCGATATTAAAAACTGATGCATTCGACGACGATCCGTGCTTGAACTTTCAGCCGAGGCGAGACCACCACGACGGTGACGACAACGGTCGAAAAATCCGGTGAGAATCCCCCGCCAGCCGAGCCGACTAAGCCGTAGAGTCAAGCAATCGCTGTCTCTCGTCAATGGGTTGCTCGCACCTTCCCAATGGCGAATATCGCGCGGGCCGCCGGAATTTTTAACTTGATTCCGGCGGCCCTCTTTTTTGCGCCCGCATTTAGCGAATCGTTCACCTCTTCCGTGCGCGCAACCTCATCTGCTAGGCTCGTTCTCTGAGTGGGACAGGGATGTTCTTATTCACCCGGCCGGGGACGTTCGCCGATGGACCCGGCCGGGCAATTTTTTCACGTTGCCATTGCACTCTAGGCGGAAGTTCGCAAGCCGCCGGACCCCAGCCAGCCGAGCAACCGTAGGCTGGCCGGGGACTTCTTTTTGAAGGCGACACGGTGCCGCCTTTGTTACACTCTGAGCACCATCGAATTGGCTGGCGTTTTGAGCTAACGGAAGCGCCGTTATCCGTTCAGCGACCCAACAACCGCCGACACCGCCGGTGGGTGCTCGGCGGTTTTTTGTTGCGCCACCTTTCATCCGATGGAAACTGTGAAGCTAGGCTATCCCGCCGCCTCAACTAGGCGCGCGCCCAGCTGAAGGCCCCGTCAACGCACAATCGCCGCAAGCGTCGGACGTATCAAATCATTTCTAGACCCCTCGGATCTCGGCAGATTGTATTCTGCTCTCTGCGCGATGAGGTTCGTTGCCATCAATGATGGTTGCTGATACGTACCAGTCGTTCCGTTCGTGCTGATCGCACGACCAGTCATTCACGAGCCGTATTTCTCAGCGGCTGTTTTTTGATACCAGGGAACGCGTGTTGCAACTCACATGACTCACGCTGTCTGGTCGTCCGCAATATCGTGTGGTCAGAAGGATTTGTTATGTGCTGCTGGTTGCATTCAAGCATTGCCCCGTGGCGCTGGGTTCCGATCGTACGGACGTTGTCGATTGGGACGCCTCCGAGCACGTCACGTGATCCACGTTGGCGCATTTTGGCATGGGGCAAATGGGAGATTGGTTGGCACATCGCGCTCTCTTCACACCCGGTGCCTGACGTAATGACCGGATCCAGCACATCGCGTTGAGGTGTGGATAACCACGTTGGCCGAAACTCCATCTGCAAATGGTTTGGGTGAATCACACTCACGCCATTTCAGATCGCCCCAGTCAATTTCTGCCCCGATTGGCTGGGGTGTTTTTTGCGCTTCAACTCACGATCGGAATGCTTTAAGTATTTGGACATGTTCGCGTGCCACACGGTGGCAGCGTCATCATCGCCAGCTCGCTCGCCTTAACATTTATTTCAGATCGATCTCATTCGTGCTGTTCCGGAGCCCGGTAGTGGCTGGTTAGAGCCACGGGTGAAGAGACGTGTCCGCCGAATACGTCTCTCTACCAAGAACGGTTCGTTCGTCCCCGCATTCTCCAGCTGGTAGCGGCCAACGAGCGGTGACGAGGGCACGGGGGCCGCGGCAGGCTGGACGGTCTGGTAGACGAGCATCAACACGACGGCAGCGTCGAAAGCTACTTCCAAAATCGTGAGCAGGCTGAATCGTGGTTCCACCGCTACATTGGCTTTTTCGCGTAACTCGCGGCACACGTCAGGGCCAAGTCGCGAGTGAAGTCGGGGTCTTCATCAAATGCCTTTTGTATTGCGTAGGACGAACTGCCCTTTCCTGTCTCCCGCGCGAAATCTGTCAGCACCTTGCGAAAACAACAGGAGCTATTGTCAAATCTTGTGGATGAGGGCGGCTTGAGAAAGGCGGCGTACTTGGGGTTGAATTTGGTTTGTTCAACGAACCTTTCAACTTCCCGGAGT
>JAWXBP010000269.1 GCA_034440135.1 Planctomycetia bacterium | reverse complement strand
TCGGCTTGGCGATTTCGAGTCTGTTTCGACTTGATTCAACGACTAGAACCAGATCATAACAAGTAAGGTGTGAGTTAGTTGCGCACGCAGTTCAACTGGACTTGCGCTGCGTTGGCGCTTCGGATTAGTCGCACTTCTTCCACCTCCGCCGCTCACGAACGGCTGTTTAGGCAAAGGCTGGAACGCCGTCGAATCTTCCAGGAGCAATAGTCCTTCGCGAGCGGGCCTGGCATGAGTTTGAGCTGGCAGTTCGGTCATCCGGTCGCGCCACGCTCGCCGATGTCACGCGTGGCCGAGCCGGCCTGAAGGCCATTGCCGCGAGCGATTCCGACGACTTCTTCGCCGCCAAAGTCGGCGAGGACTGTGCGCAGTATTCAAGCGGCGGAGTGATCGGCACGCCGTGCTCGGAACCAGCAATTTGCACCAATGTCGCTGGCCGTCGCCAGATTGTGGGGCCCGTGCCCTGGGTGCCGTTCGCGTTCACTTGGCAACGAATTTCGGATAGAATCCGAACAGGAGACCTGAAATGGATGCAGGAAGCAATCAAACGTCGGTTTACTGGGCCGCGAGGTGTTCGAGTCGCCGCGGCCTGACAATCGTCGAACTGTTGGTCGTCTGCGCGGTACTCGCGATCTTGGTCGGCTTGTTGATGCCGGCCGTTCAGATCGCGAGGGAACAAGCGCGCAATTTGCAATGCCTGGCCCACGAACGCGAATTCGGCGTAGCCTTTCACGCTTTTCATGAAGCGCGGCGTCGCTTGCCGTCGGGTTGGCAAAGGGAATCCTCCGATCGGATCGCGCGTAGCTGGGCTGGCCAATTGCTGCCCTATTTGGAGCATGTTGCGATCGATCCGGGCCGGTCTGTGCATCGGGCGGCGATGAATGATCCCGCGTCCACGCAGGAACTTTCGATTTTCCAATGTCCTTCGGACGTGGCGGAATCGCAGTTTGCGTTGTATCGCGAAATCGGCGAGCATGAGTCGTCGTTTCAAACCAGCGAAACGATGCTGGCCACGCTGCCGTTGTCCAACTATCTCGGCGTCTTCGGCGTCAGCGATCCCGATGATGTGTCCGGCGAAATTGGTGAAGGGCCGTTTCGCGAGTTTCGCGGCTGCCGCTGGGAAGACTTGCGCCGCGGCGTCAGCAATGTGGCGCTCCTCTCGGAGCGCACCGCGCGGAAGTTGCCCGCCACATGGAGCGATTTCCCGCTGGACGGAGAAGACGCCGCGGGTCGAGTGACGGGCAACGCCTGTTTAGGCCCGAATCGCGACGACGCGGATGAATGCGAGTTCGACAGCCGCCACGACGAGCATATCAACGTGTTGTGGGGGGACGGCCGAGCTAGTTCCGTCGATTCATCGGTCGATCGCCTGGTCTATCAATCGATGGCGCGGCGCGAATAATCGCTGACTGCCGGCGTTAGGCCTGCTTGACATTCGAACGTGATCGGGCCACAACTCGCCTGGAACAACTATGACTATCGTAGCACGAGCGTTGGCATGATCGCGACCGGATGGCCCCGTGTTCGGCAACAAGAGTTGATGGATCAGCCCGGGTTGCGCGCGGAAGACCATCGACGGGCGCTCGCTGGATTGTGCCGCATCAATCAGATTAGCCGCACCGCATCCTACATCTGGCGACCATTGGAACAACTCGCGCGCCAAGTTGAGGGCCGCAAGCTGCGCGTGTTGGATCTTGCTTGTGGCGGCGGCGACGTGCTGATGGGCTGCGCTCATCGACTGGTGAAACGCGGTTTGGCCGTGGAGCTTCACGGAGTGGACCAAAGCGAGACGGCGATCGATGCCGCGCAAACGCTCTCGCGGCAAGCTGGCTTGAAGCACGTCCGATTCTCGCGACTGGACGTGCTTTCCGACGCATTGCCGGAAGACTACGACGTGGTGATGTCGACGCTGTTTTTCCATCACTTGGCCGACGATCAGGCGGCGCTACTATTATCTCGCATGGCCGCGGCAGCTCGACGGGCGGTGCTGATCGATGATCTCTTGAGATCGCGATTCGCTTATGGCCTGGCGTGGCTGGCGTGTCATACGTTGACGCGCTCGCCAATCGTGCGGTTCGACGGCCCCGTTTCCGTGCGGGCCGCCTTTACCGTCAGCGAATTGCGAGATTTGTGCGGTGGCTCCGGAATGAGTGGCGCCACATTCACGCGACATTGGCCGGCTCGGGTGCTGATTCAATGGAACAAGCCATGACGCCCGGCCGGTCGCACGCTGCTTTAAGTTCGCAAGATCCCGCGTGGGATGTCGTGGTGATCGGCGCTGGTCCCGCGGGTGCAGTTGCCGCCACGCTCGCGGCGCGTCGGGGACTGCGGACGCTGCTCGTGGATGCCAAGCGATTCCCTCGTCGGAAGACGTGCGGCGGTTGTCTCAGCCGGAGCGCGGTGACGGCGTTGCGACAATTTGGCCTGGACGACGTGCTACGCGAAATTGACGCGGCGCCGATTGATCGCATTCGCTTTTTTTCGGAAGGCAATGCGAGCGAGCTGAATCTGCCGGCTGGGTATGCGATTGATCGAGCGAGCTTTGACGCCGCCCTGGTCGATCGGGCGGTGAGCGCCGGCGCTGAATTCCGGCCCGGCTGTAGCGCCAAGGTTTTGGGCGCTCAAGGCGGCTGGCAACAAGTTCACCTGGCGGTGGGGGACCACACGAATGTCGCTACTACGCGCGTCGCCGTCGTGGCGGACGGACTGCTCCGCAGTAGTCTGCACGCCCAGTCGTCCTCGCCATCGAGCGCGGCGCACCAGGCGCGCATTGGCGTGGCCGCGGTCGTGGGCGTCGATGATTTCGATATCGCCTCACGAACCATCGAGATGTCCATTGCGCGGCAGGGTTACGCCGGCGCGGTTCGATTGGACGAAGCGCGAGTGCTCATCGCCGCCGCCTTGGATTGCGACGCACTCAAGTCACAAACGATTGGCGAGGCGGTCGCCG
>JAWXBP010000268.1 GCA_034440135.1 Planctomycetia bacterium | reverse complement strand
GGTCGGCGTCGACCTCACCCAAAGCGAAATTGGGGCAATGTCCAAGTACGATGTGAAACTGCTCCGAAGGAGTGATTCGCACATCAGTTCGGAACGATTGCCGCATCGCCAGCCCGGTTACGGCGACCTCGCCCGCTTCGACTTGATCGTTGTGCTCGAACACGTGAACCGGAAATCCGTCAAAAATCTGCGGCCAGCGGGGATCGTCCACGTTGCCCCCGACCGCGAAAGAGCCGAGCGGCGGGCGCAAGTTGGTCCGTGCCAACTCCACGCTCAGAGCATCGCGCAGCGTTTCCCAGCGTTCTGGGCGGTGCTCCTGGAGGTAATCGCCGGCCCAAAGGATCATGTCTGGTTGCTGGCGTTTCACTTCGGCCAGCACGCGGCGTTCGTAATCGCCCATCGAGTCGGTCTGAAAATCGGCGATGACGACGATCTTCATCGGCTTCGTCAGCTTCGGCGACGAAATGGCGACATGATTGATTTCCAGCGCCGTCGGCTCGATGAAAAACGCGTCGATGCCCACGGCAGCGATGCCGGCTCCCGCTAGCAGTCCCGCGGTCGCCAAGCCTCGCGACCGCCGCCACACGAACGCCGAGGCAAAGATCAGCCAGACGGCCCCATGGACGAACAACCCCCAGCAAGCCAGACGCATCACGCCGAACGGATCCTCACCCAACCCGATGGCCGTCACGGCCCCCATTCCGGCTAGCAGGGCGATGGCCGGCGCAAGAAGTCTCAGCACCGACTTGTCCGCACCATTTGCCGGTCCTCTTCGGGCGACCATCCACAGGGTCAGCAAGTCGACGATTCCAATTACCAGGTTGTATGCCAGCGTGGTCAATTGCCAAGGCTCCGGAGACAATCGCGAAAGGGCATCTATCATCGAACTTTGTCACTACGAAGCCACCCGGAAAAACGCCTGAAAATCGTATTTCCTTGCTTTGCCAGTCCCCCCCAGTTATCATCAAAACATCGGGCTTTTCCCGGTAAACTTTTCCTAAGCTAACAACACGTCCCTATCGGAACCGGGCTGCCCTCGGTAGCCGGTGGGGGCGTCCCGGCCAACGCGTCACGGAAACGGTGAGGAGAGCAGCGACCATGGGTTTGCGCAACATTCTGCATTCATTGGCCGCTCTGGCGGTCGTCGCCCTGCTGACCGGCACCGCCGCGGCGCAGCTGCAGCCCGCTGCGGGCGTGATCGTCGATGCCGACGGCGTCCTCCGTACCAAGCTTTACGAAGACCCGACCGGCGCGCTCAGCCGCGAGCGGCTCCAAGCGGCCAAGGGCTCCCTCAGCCCCGAGGTCGCGGTTGCCAGCAAGCTCCGCAAGGTCTCGCTCACGCGCCTGGAAAAAGCCATCGAAAAGGCCCTCGCGGAAGGCCGCCAACCAACCGACGAAATGAAGTTTCTGGCCGGTCTGACCCGGGTTAAGTACGTCTTCTATTATCCCGAAACCAAGGACATCGTGATCGCCGGTCCCGCCGAAGGCTGGATGATCGACCTATCCGGTCGCCCAGTCGGCATCAACTCCGGCCGCTCGATTGCCGAGCTGCAAGACTTGATCGTCGCCTTGAGGGCTTACTCCCCGACGGCCGAAAGCTCGTCCGAAGAGGGCGACGCTCAGACGGTGATTGGCTGCTCCATCGATCCGACCCCGGAAGGCTTGCAGCAAATGCAGGCTTTCCTGACCCAGCTTGGCGGACACGCCACGCCGGACGACACGCAGTACATCGTCGATGGCCTCCGCACCGCGCTCGGCTTGCAGAAGGTCCGCGTGATGGGCATTAGCCCGAAGACGCACTTCGCCCAGGTGCTGGTGGAAGCCGATTATCGCATGAAACTCATCGGCATCGGCCTGGAACAACCGCCGATCAAAATGGCCAGCTACGTCGACCGCGCCAAGCCGCGCGACGTCAGCCGCAACGCTTTGCAACGCTGGTATTTCACGCCGGACTATCAATGCGTGAAAGTCAGTGAAAGCGGCGATGCGATGGAACTGGTCGGCGACGGCGTGAAACTGATCGGTGCCGACGAAATGGTCACCGGCGACGGGCAGCGAGTCAGCGCCGGCCGCGTCGATCGGGCCAGCGAAGCCTTTGTGACCGGGTTCACCCGCAGCTATCCGCAATTGGCGGATCGCGTTCCGGTCTACGCCCAGTTGCGGAACCTGGTCGATATGACCATCGCCGCGGCTTACCTCCGCGAGCATGATTTGTTCGGCCAGGCCGGCTGGACGATGTCGACCTTCGGCGACGAGAGCAAACTGCCGGTTGAAACCTGCAACGCCCCGGTCGAAGTGGAAACCGCGGTAGCCAGCATCTGGCGCGGCAACAAGCTCATGACCCCGGTCGGCGGCGGCGTGGTGATCGAAGCCGATCAGGCCCTCGACAGCACGAACGTCCAAGCCGACTCTAAGGGCGAAGTCAGTAAGGCCCGCGAATCGCAGGACCTCTCGAAGCTCGCCGTCGGCCAGTGGTGGTGGGACTGAGCGACGAAGAAGCGGAGAACGACGAGCTTAGCAACGTTGCCATTTCGTCGTTCCGCGTTCTACAGAAACATCCCCATGTAGCCGCCTTGCGACTCCATTTCCGCTTGGAGCTTGGCGATGCGCTCCTTCGTCTGCTGCAAGTCCCCCGCTTCGATGTAGCGGTTGAACTCAACGCTCACTGCTTTGGGCACCGTGTCGGTGAACCAGTTCACCACCGGCTCGGTCAGCCAGTCACAGGTTTCTTTGAGCAGCTTCACCGTCAGATCGCACTGCCGCGTGCGCTGATCCGCTTCGCCGGTCATCACCGTGCCATGGAAGCTGAACTGCAGCATTCCCTCGGCGCCGTTGGTGAGATGAAACACGCATTCGGCGTTGTACAGGAAGTACGTGTTATGCGCGCCATGTTTTTCGATAGCGTCCTTTACCCGTTCGCAGTGCTCGCGATACTTCGGCGAAGCGTCGATCGGAATGTCCATCCGCATTACGGAGCGCAAGGGCAAGCAATCGAACGAGATTTCGACGTAACGCGACATGAGCGATCTCGACGCTGAAGTGCATTGGACGCGACGTACAATCATAGTCTCCTTTCGCTCCGCGAAAGGGCGTTTCCTTTCGCGGAGCGAAAGGAGACTGTGCCGCGGCTAGCGATCGACGCTATCAGTCATCGCCACAGGAGCAAGCGCGTCGCCGGCCTGCCAGGAGATCATGAGCCACCCGTCATCGGCCACGGCTTGGGCGACTCGGAGCTCGCCCGCCTTGGCCATTTCGCCGCCCAGGACCAAGTGATCAATCTTGATCGTCTCGGGGAACGTCTTCTTTTCCTGGAATCGATTCTGCATCTCGCCCCGCAACGCCGTCTCACGAATCGAGAGCGTGCCTTGCTTCCCGGGGTCGCGTCCTGGTGGGAACACGGTCGGCTCCCCGTCGCGGACGAAGCGCCAGCCTTCCGGGCCTTGTTCGAGCCGGTAAATCGCGGTGATATCCATCGCGGTTTCGTGCAGCTTGCCGCCGACTTCGTACCGCACGCCATGTACGGTAACGCGAATCTTGCCGTCGTCCACGCGCACCGTCACGGGTCCCAGCTCGCGCGGCACGTCGTCCCCGGCCTGCGGCTGGCCGTCCTCGTCCGAGGCGAACGTCACCGACCAGGGCCCCGTGGCGGGATCAATCGCCACTTCCGGCGGCAGCGGTTCGTTGGCTTTTTCGGGACCCTGGAGGTTGCGGTAAATCTCAATTGCCCGCGTTTGCGTGAGCGTGCGTCCCAACAGAATGCCGCGCGTGATGTTGTTCACGGCCGATTCATGCAAGCTCAGCACCAGGTCGCTATTCGCGGGCATTTCCGGCGCCGGCCGATCCGCCGCCAGGCGATCACTCGCGCGGACTTCGCCGACGACATTTAATCCCGCGGCCGTCGTGGCGTATTGCAACCGTTCCGGCCAGAGGTCGTAACGCATCAACGGCGCGACGAACTTAGCCTGATAGCGCTCGTTGGCCTCGGTCAGACGCGCGCCCGCTTCGCTATCCAGCCGCGCGCGAATCCGCTCTTCGGCGTGACGTGCGGCGATCCGCTCGGCTTGCGCCTTGCTTTGCGCGGCACGCTTGTTGGCGGCTTTGAGGATGAACTTTCCAATCGGCCCATGTCGCCGAGTAGTGATGCCGTTGATCTTGGTATGCGTCTCCGCGTCTGCCTGCGACGGTCCGGCGTAGAGCCCGTCCGGCCGCAAAATCAAGGTCTTTTGCCCGTCGATCTTGGTGGCGCCGGACGAATGAATCTGCACCGGCCCGTTGTACCCCACGGTTTTGGTGTACGTCGTGCCATGCAGCATCAGCCGGAGCATCGCGTGCTGCGCCGAAGGCACCGAAACGATCTCACTGCGGCCGATGGTTCGCCCGGTACCGTGGATGTCAGTGCCAAGGATCATGTCCCGCACCGGCGCCACGTCGTCGACGTCGCGCGCGAGGGCTTTCGTCAAGAACGCCTGCGAGGCGTGCAGATTCAAGTTCGGCTGCGCGAAGTGCCGCCGCACGGCCCAGACCACGCGCGGCGCCTGGCCGTAGCGTTCGAGCTCGCTGACCGATTCGCCAATCAGCTCCAATTCAATCGGCGAAGGCTGCTGGGAAAAGCCTTCCAAACGCGTCGCCAAATCGTCCAGCAAGGCGTGAAACGTGGCGACCGATTCGTCGCCGACGGCGTTCAAATTGACCTGGTCCGCGTAGTCTCCAAGCGCGGAGCGCACCTCCACGAACGACGCCAGTTCCAGTCCAGCATGCGCGCCGACAAATCGGCCTTGAATCTCTTCCAGCTTGGCTACGTCAGGCTGATCGGCCGCGAGTTGGGCCTCCAATTCGTCACTTAGCAGGTGCTGGCGCCAATGACGGCCGTTTTCGCCGGCCTTTTGCAGCCGGGCGCTCAGCCGTTGAAACGCCGCTCGCGCTCGCTTACGAACGCGCCCCACCGTTTCGGGATTCGGGGGCGAAATTTGATCCTTGGCCCCCCGGACGAGCTCAGGCAGGTCCGCGGCAGGCACGTCGGCGAGCTCATTGAGCCAGTTTTCGAGGGCCAATCGCACTCGCTCGATCGGTACGGTCCGCGGCCCTGGAGTCACCGAAGTGTACTGCGAATAGATCTCGGCGATGGCAACCGGATTCGCCTGCTCCCCGTCCTGCAGAGCCTGCTGCAATTGATCGCTGCGCAGGAAGCGGTTCCACTTTTGTCCGTTCGCGCCGGAGCCGAGCCATTCGTTCAGATCTTCAAGCGCGGCAACCACTTCCGTGCGAGCGTCGGCGGCGGCAGCCGGCTTACTGGCGAGGGCGCAAAACAACCCCAATGCCAGCGCAAACAGGCGGGCGCGATCCGTCATCCATCGGTGCATAACTCAAGTCTCCTGACAGCAGGGCGCGGCGTACGGCGGGTTCCTACCTACCGAGAGTTTGGCTCGCTCCACGAGAGCGGCGAGCGACAGAACCCCTCCAATGGGCTGTTTACTACTGAGATGGGTGGTTGCATTTCCCGTGCTAGCAGGTAAAACGCCATGCACGGAACAACCCAAAGCGCGTAACGCGCAGGGTTAGTTGTAACCAACCCAGCCGGCATGACAAGCGCAATTCCTCCCTACCCCCCGACTTGTCACGCCTGAAGCGCGGAGCGCTTCATCCGAGCAACCTCGATCGCGCACCCGCCGAGGTTAATCCCCCACTGGTTTTCGCCACGCCGACCGCGCTTCCAAGCGCCGGCTGGCTGATCCCCTGCCTTACCAGGAGCATCCATGATCGGAACCACCACGCTGGTTGTCACCCTCGCCGCCTTGAGCTTGCCCCCCGCGGGCGAAGGACGCCTGCTGAACCTGCTGCGGCCCAACCAACGCCGAGAGCAGTCGCAACTGCTGCCCATCACCGACTACGCCACGGCCTACCGGACTGCCAAGCGAGAGCATAAGCAATTGCTGGTGTTCTTCCATCCGGCCGATAAGCCGTTTTTCAACGATGCCCGGCAGTATCGCGCCTTGAGCAACGCCAAATCCTGGAAGCAGCTTGACCGTTTCGTGCTGGCCAGCGTACCGCTCACGGAAACGCTCAAACAACGGGGCACGCCGAAACGGGTCGTCGATCACGCCGCGTTTGCTGATCTGCGTTCCGGTGGGGGCGTGGCGATCGTCGATCTGGAAAAGCCCAAAGCGGCCACCTACGGCCAGGTCGTTAGCCTGCTGCGATTCAATTCCGGCGGTTACTACACCTTTAAGCCGGCACACGTGCCCATGCTGCTGGAACTGCCGCGCGGCACGCTGACCCAGCGTAGCCTGATTCTGGCTGTCCGCATCCATCCGGAGCATCCGAATGGCGCGAGCGGCAAGTTCCACCAGGTGCTGGCCAAGGAAGCCATGAGCCACTCCCGCAATCAGGCCGGCATGGGCGTGCAGGGACACCACAACTGGGAGAGCCGCTTCCATCAAATCAATGCTCGGTTGCCGGGCGACGTTTCCGCGCAAGAAGTCGTGGCGGAAAGCTGGCCGGGCGAGGATTTGATGGACGCCTGCGTCGATTGCGTCGCGAGTTGGCGGCAATCGTCCGGGCACTGGAGCGCCGTGCGAGGCCGGCACCCGCTGTTCGGCTTCGACATCCAGCGCGGCGGCAATGGCATCTGGTACGCGACCGGCTTATTCGGCCGACGGAACTAACGGCGTCCGTGGAGACATAATTGCGATGGGTGCCACTGGCGGCTTGTCCGCCAGTGCGCGTTTGGCTCGGCCAGCGAGTCCATTTCAGTCACTGGCGGACAAGCCGCCAGTGGCACCCGATGCGCAGCGAGATGCGCTTCTGGCGTTAGTTTTCCAACTCCCGTAGCAAATCCTCGGCGCCGGCAGTGCCGGCGGATTTCGCGGCGTCCAACAATTTGCGGGCCTCGGCGCGATCGCCATCCGCATCGAGTAGATGAAACGCTGCGACAAACAGCGGCGTATTGGCGTCGTCGGGCTTTAACCAACGCTGCGCTAAGAACACCGCCAGCGGCGCCGGCAAACGCATTCGATCGTAGGCCCGATTGCGCCCGCCCTCGCGGATGATCAGCCGCTGCGGCGTGCGTTCGACGACGACCACGGTGCGCCCTTCCCGCTCGAACTCCGTGCCGGCGGAAAGTTGCGTAAAGCCCTCGTCGACGGCACGCCAGAAGCCTTTGAGATACTCCAACACCGCGCGATCATGGGCGACCATCTCGGCCGACACGGCGTCGATAGCCTCTAAATCCGCCAGATCCACTTGATCGGCGGCAGCTTCCACGTCTCCCTTGCCCATCGCCTTGCGCGCCGCCGCAAGCGTGGTCCTGGTGGCCGCCACATCCGCGTCGCCAGTAGCTGGCATTGTTTCGCTCGGAGCTGGATCGCTCGGCGTCTCCATCTCCGCCGGTTCCATTTCATCCGGAGGCGACGTCATTTCCTCGTCGGCGGGAGCGGTTACTTCACCTTCCGAATAAGGCGCCGTCACTTCCGTGGCGACGTTCTCCGGCGGTTCCTCGATTGGCAACAACTCACTCGCGGGTTCCGAATCGTCGGCGCTATCGTCGCTCGGTGGGGAACTATTTGCCGCCGCGACCTGTTCGTCCAGCGGCATTGGATTCTGCGCGGTTTGCGGCGTCGCGGGCTTCAACCAGTAGGGCAGCATGACTGCTCCCGACACGCCGATGAGGCCCATTGTGGCGCCAGCGATGAGCAGCGGCAGCCTCGCCATGGGCTTGCGCGGCGTTACCGCCACGGGCTGACGCACGACAATCGACGCTTCCGCCAATGGCGAAGCCGCAGCGATGGGAAGCGCGACCAGCGGTGGAGCGGCCAACTTCGCCGGCGGCGGAGGAGGCAACTCCGACGGCAAAGCGATCCCTTCCAGCGGCGCGTCTTCCTCGATCGGCTCGTCGTCGTCTTCATCAAACGCCCGAGGGGGCAACGAAATGCCCGCAGGCGCTGTCGGCTTCTTGGCGGCGTGTTCGCGACGTATTTGAGCGTCGTAAGTCGCTCGATCGGCCGCGGAGAGCAGGCAATTGCGTGCTCCGAGAATCTCTTGCGCCAAGCTCTTGGCAAGCGCCAAGCGTTCCTGGCTGGCCGTCTTACGCAGTTGTGCGATTCGCTGATCCGCGGCCAAGGCGACGCGCTGTGGGTCCGCTTCGAAACGGCTGAGGCCGAGCAGGGCGTAATGATCGGGCCGCCCAGCGCATTCGATGGCCAGCCACTCCGAATACGGATTAAAGCCGTCGCCCATTTGCTTACTCAGCCGGCCAGCGCGCCGCGAGACGGCGCCCTGCATTCAGACGCCGGAAGGCGCCGAATAGTTTTCGTCCCCGGCATCCCCCATTATCCCTTGCCGAGCGAATTGGCTCAAGCAATGCCTGGCAAAGGAAAACGAGCATCTTTGCGTTGACGGGGCTTACCGGCCGGCTTCTGCAAGTAACCTCGTATGCCGTTTGAGCGAGCGCAATCCGACATAGACGACGACCGCCAGCGGAATCAGCACCCGCCAATGGGTTTCGATTTCCAGGCGGCCTTCGACGATGGCGTGCTCCAGCACTTCCAAGCCGGCGAAGGCCATCAGAATGCCGAACAGGGCCGTGTATTCGCGACGCAGCACGTTGCGCCAGGAAAACGGCAGTGTCGGCTGCTGCCAACCGGTCAATCGCGGGATAAAGGCCGGCGTTTGCGCCGCCCAGCGAACGTACTCCGCGCCGAATTTGCGCCGCAGGAACTCTTCCTCGGCGAACATGATCCGCTCGTAATACAGCCAGTAGACGAGACAGAACACCATCAACAGCCAGGCGTTGTGAAAGAACAACGGAATACCCAGCCAGATCAAGAAATTGCCCACGTACAGCGGGTGCCGCACCACCGAGTACATGCCGGCGACGTTCAGTTGTTCGGCGATCTGACCGGCAGCGGTATTGCGGCCCGAGGTGCCCTTCGGCGCATAACCGACGACCAGCGCCCGGACCACCAGCCCGGAGCAAGAGACCAGCAGACAGCCGGCCATGAGCGCCTCCTGGAACGCGTGCTCCTCGCCCGCGTAGCGGAAATCAACGACCGCCCAGGCGAACAACAAGCACAGGCCGATCGGCAAGTAACTGCGCCAGCGAAACAGCCAATTCCCTTGAGCCTCCCACTCTTCACGCAGCGGCATACGATCCCTCGAATGCAAGTTTCCATTTCTTCTGTAGCCGAGGTCTGTGACCTCGGCCGCGCCGAACGCTGTCAACGGCGCCATGTGCGGGGAGAAGGTAAGCCGACAGTGGCTTAGGCGTCAATCGCAGGCAAAGCGAATTAACGGTTTTGAGCAGCGCAACACGTGCGTTATCGATGCGCCTAGCGCGCGAATTACGCCTGGCCGTTGCGGACCTGGCCGATGATCACCGACGCATTATGCCCGCCGAAGCCGAAGCTGTTCGACATCGCGGCGGTGAGCTTACGTTCGCGCGGCTCGTTGGGCGTATAATCGAGATCGCAATTCGGGTCAGCGTTCTCGAAATTCGACGTCGGCGGAATCACCGACTTCGTGAGCGCGAGGGCCGTGAGGATCAGCTCCACGCCGCCGCTGGCGCCGAGTAAGTGCCCTAATTGGCTCTTGGTGCTCGACACACTCAATTTCTTGGCCAAATCGCCGAACACCGTTTTGATGGCGATCGTTTCGGCCTGATCTCCCAGCGGCGTGCTGGTGCCGTGGGCGTTGATGTAACCGATGTCTTCCAAGGCGATCTTCGCGTCGCGAATCGCGCCCTGCATGGCCCTGGCTGCGCCGGTGCCGTGTTGATCGGGCTGCGTGATGTGGCCGCCGTCGGCGCTGGCGCCGTAGCCCAACAATTCACCGTAAATCCGCGCGCCCCGCTTCTTGGCGTGTTCCAATTCTTCCAGCACCAGGATGCCGGCGCCCTCGGAGAGCACGAAGCCATCGCGTTCCCGATCAAACGGCCGGCTGGCGTGGGTCGGATCGTCGTTGCGCTCCGAAAGTGCGCGCATCGAAGCGAAGGCGCTGATGCCCATCGGCGTCAGCGCGGCTTCGGTGCCGCCGGAGACCATGATATCGGCGTCGTCGTATTGAATCGCTTTGAAGGAGTCGCCGATCGCGTTGGTCGCGCTGGCGCAAGCCGTGGCCACCGCCGCGCTCGGACCGCGCAGGCCATATTGAATCGAGACGTGCCCGCAGGCGGCGTTGACCATCAACTTGGGAATCGTGAACGCCGAGACTTTATCCGGCCCTTTTTCCAGCAGCCGGGAATGCTGCGTTTCGATCTCCTGCAGGCCGCCGATGCCGGAGCCCAGGATCACGCCGCAGCGGTAAGGGTCTTCGTTCGCGAAGTCGATTCCGGAATCGCGGACCGCGTCGATCGCGCCGACGAGCGCGAATTGCGTAAAACGATCGATCCGTTTCGCTTCTTTGGGCGGCAGGTATTCGGTGGTGTCCCAGTGGGACAATTCGCCGCCGAAGCGGACGCGGAAATTCGTGGTGTCGAAGCGAAGGATCGGTCCGATACCGCTTTCGCAGGCGAGAATGCGCCTCCACAACTCGTCGACCTTGCAGGCCAACGAAGTGACAACTCCCAATCCGGTGACGACAACGCGACGTTTCATGACCAACGATCCGCCCAAAAGAAGCTCCGCTTTCCGGGTGAGCGATTACCGCACTGGGCGATCCAGCGATTCAGCAATCCCATGACGCGCAAGGGCTCGCGACTCCTCGCCGCGCGCATCGGCAACGCCGCAAAAACGCGACGATGCGCAATCGCGACTAGGCGCCGGCTTGCGTTTTTTCGATGTGCTCGATCGCCTGGCCGACCGTCTGAATCTTCTCGGCCGCGTCGTCAGGAATATTGATGCCGAACTCTTCTTCGAGTTCCATCACCAATTCTACGGTGTCCAGTGAGTCCGCGCCCAAGTCCTGAACGAACGAGGTTTCGGGCGTGATCTGATCTTTGCTGACGCCCAATTGCTCGGAGACAATCTCGATGACTCGCTCTTTAACTGATGCCACCTGGTCCGTCCTCCTGGAAATCCAATGTTCTCGATCGCAGACGCCCACCGATGAGGCGTGCCGTCCGAAGTTTGCGATGTTCCGCCAATGCCCCAAAGCCCCGTGGCATGGCAGACCGGAAGCTACCCAAAATAGGGCCGCCCCGATAAGTTGGTCAAGGTATACCCGGTTTAACGGCGGCTGTAAATACGGGATTGTCGCTTGCCGGCAGGTCGGAAGGCGATACGCCGCAATGGGTTCCGCATTATGAATGCAGAATGACGATTCGCTTCTCCAAATCATCGTTCGTCATTCTGCCGTCGCCATTTCCCTTACGCAGTCATCCCCCCGTCGACCGTGATTACCTGTCCCGTGATGTAACTGGCTCCTTTGCTGGCCAGAAATAACACGGCCGCCGCCACGTCTTCGGCCGTACCAATCCGTTTGGCGGGAATCCGCTTCTTCACTTCTTCGAGAATCGCCTCGCCCAGCTTCTCCGTCATGTCGCTGGCGATGAAGCCTGGCGCTACGGCGTTGACCGTCACTTTGCGCCCCGCCAGCTCGCGCGCCACGGTCCGCGTGAAGCCGATCATGCCGGCCTTTGACGCGGAATAATTCGCTTGCCCCGGATTGCCCATCAAGCCGGACACGCTGGAAATGTTAATCACCCGCCCGTAGCGGGCCTGCATCATCACGCGCGTCGCAGCGCGGGTGAACAGAAACGTGCCGCGCAGATTGGTATTCAGCACGTCGTCCCACTGCTCGTCCGTCATCCGCGGCAAGAGCGTATCGCGGGTAATGCCGGCGTTGTTGACCAAGATGTGCAAGCCGCCGAGCCGTTCCGCGACGTCGTCGATCAGGGCCCCAACCTTCTCGCCGCTGGTTACATCGCAGGCCATCACCTCGGCCGTACCGCCTGCTTCTCGAATCGCCGAGGCGGTGGCTTCCAGCTTTTCCACATTCCGCGCGACGCAGACCACCGTGGCGCCCCCCCGCGCGAGCTCCAGAGCGATCGCTTTCCCGATCCCTTGCGAGGCTCCGGTCACGAGGGCAATCTGCCCGGAAAGATCGACACGCAATTCACCGCTGGCTGGTTCAGGCATGGCAGGCAACGCAGTTCAAGGACTTCGCGGAAAACCGAGCAGGATACCGAAATCGGGCTGCAAAGGACAGACTCCAGTCATGCCAACCAAGGCGGATCGGTGCTTGGCTGTGGGAGGCGTCTCAGACGCCGATGCCAACGGTGCGGGCATTGAGCTTCGGGCGCCTGTTGTGAGAAGTGCCGAATCCATCGGCGTCGGAGACGCCTCCCACCGTCGTTCAAGCCACCCAGGTTTCGCCGGCTATTCCCCCACTCCCTCGCAGGCCAGCTTGCGGTCGATTCGCTTCAGCAGCCCGCGGAGTACGCGGCCGGGGCCGAGTTCGTAGAACGGATCGTGTCCCTGGGCGATGAGATAGCGCAAGCTGTCTTCCCAATGGACTGCGCTGACGACCTGCCGGACGAGCAGCGCGCGGATTGCTTCCGGATCGTCGTGCGGTAGCGCGTCGACGTTGGAAACGACCGGGATTCGCGGCGCGCTCATCGTCACGTCGCGAAGTGCTTTGGTGAGGCGCTCCACCGCCGGCTGCATGATCGCCGTGTGAAAAGCGCCCGCGACGGATAGCCGGACGTAGCGCACGCCATCCTGCTCGGCCTGGGCGACGAATCGATCAAGCGCCGCCGCGCCGCCGCTGATGGCGATATTGCCGGGACAGAGCAGATTGGCGATTTGCAGCACGTCGTCGCCCCGCGCCGCGTCGCACATGGCGGCGAGCGGTTCTGGCTCCACACCGAGCACGCTGACCATCCCGCTCGGACGCAGTTCGGCCGCGGCCTGCATCGCGGCGCCGCGCTCGGCGACAAGGCGGAGGCCGTCATCAAAAGTCATCACGCCCGCGAAGACCAACGCCGTGTATTCGCCGAGACTCAACCCGGCCGCGGCCTGACATTGCTCCACGATTTCGGGCGAATCGTACCGCAACTTTTCCAGCGCCGCCAGGCTGCAAACGAACAACGCCGGCTGGCTATGCACGGTGCTATCGAGCTTCTCCTGCGGTCCATCGAAACAGAGTTGTGCCAGGTCATAACCCAGCAGCGCATTCGCCCGATCGAACAGCGCCCGCGCGGCCGGCAGTTGCTCGGCCAGCGCCTTGCCCATTCCAACTAACTGCGCGCCTTGTCCCGGAAAGAGAAATGCAACCTTTGCCACGCCTTCACCCACGCTTTATTTGAGCCGAGAATCGTTACCGTCCCTTCGTTTCTACCAGACCGGTGCGGCACGGCAACCCGGCCGACGCGGCGCGCCTTGCGGTGTGGCGAAACGTCTGCCCATGATGGTTCTACGAAGTTCGACTCGTCCAGGAGTTCGCCGCATGCGCGCCGTGTTGGTTCCGTTGATGATCGCTCTATCCGGAGCGTTCATGTCCGTCGCCTGGCTGGGGCATTTGCGCATCCGGCACATGGGCTTTTGGGTCGCCTTGGGGCTGAGTTGGATGATCGTCCTGCCCGAGTACGTGCTGAACGTGCTCGCTACGCGCTACGGGCACGGCACGTACACCGGCGCGCAGATGGCCGGCTTCCACCTGGCCTCCGGGGTCGTCTGCGTGACGCTCGTCTCCCGCTACTTGCTGGGTGAGACGTTGAACACCCGGCATATTTCCGGACTCGTCTTCCTGACGGTCGGCATGCTGTTGCTGTTGTCCGGAGAACCCGGCGTAGAGGCCGCCGCAAAAGCGCGGTCAGTTCAAACCGGGGTGGCGCAACCGCCTGTAGCTTCGAGCGCCAAGTAAGCGGCGGACTATTTCCGCGTCGCGGATTCGGTCGATGCCGCGGCGTCTTGATCGTCGGGCTCGTCGATTTCCGCCGACTTCTTCGCCGTCTCGATCGCATCTAGTTCGGCGTCCGAAAGTGCCTTGTCACCTTCGCCGACGGCCGCCTTGGCTACATCGGCCATCGGCAACGCTTCATTTTCGGCGGTGACGAAGACGCGTTCGTCGTACAGCGCCAGGGCATGCAACGCGTGACCGAGGGGGCCGATTTTCCACTCCGCGCGGCGATCTTCCAGCAGCAACGTGGCCAGGAAGTCGATCGCCTTGGCCATGCGGGGATCGTCGAGATGCTCCTCGGGCACGGAGTAGGCGAGCCATTCCGTGATGTGCCCCGTGGTCTGCAACTTGCGGTCTTTGAGCTCGCGATTGCCGCGTCCGGCGAACCACTCCGTGCTAAACGACCCGTCCTCGTTCTGCAAACTGAAGGCGTAGCGATGGTAGTCGCGGAGATATTTGTCGGCGCGCAGGTATTCGCCGTCGATCGGTTGATCCAACTCTTTGCGACGACTTACCGCGTAGCTGATGCCCATCAGGCGATGCGTGCCGCCGCAGGCTGCGCCGCGAATCGGCGAGCCAATTTCGTCGCGCAGCACGCGTTCGATGGTCCAAGTTTCGCCGCGGTCGTTTTTCCACTTGGCGCCGGGTTCGAGGTAGTGCATGAAGGCCATCAGCTTGAACGTCAGCTCTTCGCCGGCGCGGCAGGTGCGCTGCTCAGTGCGGATCAGGTCTTCGACAGTGAATTTGCGCCCTTCGACTACGATCGGAAAATCGCGCGGGATGTCGCGTTGCGCGAGAATCGCCAGAAACTGGCCGTAATGACCCTGCACGCCTTTCGCGCGGCGGAGGGCCATTTTGCCCCGCTCCAGGTGCATCAACTGCATGCCGCGCGAAGGCTTGTTGTCGCAAAGCCAGCGGACGGCGTCGACTTTTTCGCCTTGCGGTCCGCCTTTGTGTACCAAAGTCTCAGGGCCGAAGGCGATGATCTGATGAAACATCTCCCACGGCGTGTGATCGCGCGTGTTGAGATGCCGGCGATAGTAGACGCCGAGAGCCGTGCGGACTTTTTTCTTGAGCGCGTCCACTGCGGGCGCAGTGGACTCGACGGACGCCTTATCCGGCGCTTCCTCGGTTTCTTCCGCATCTTCGGCGACGGCCGGCATGCTGCCGCCGTCGCCGGCCACCGCTTCCTCGTCATCGGGAAGCGTCTTTTGCGGGGCGCGTTGATCCTTGAACAACTCGGCGGAGAACTTGGGATCGATTAGCAGCGACTCCACGGCCTCGTCGAGCGCATTGGGCTGATCTTCTTGGTCGGGATCGTCGCTCCACGCGGGTGCGCCGACGGCCAACGTCAACAATCCGATCAGTACGAAGATCGCGCCGCCACGCGAAAGTCGAAACCACATGGATTGAAACACAGAATGCACGAGCGCCGCGCGTGGCATTATTTCCACCAGCCCCAGAGTTGGGCGGTGAGACTCGGCGATTCCACCTGCGGTTCCCGGCCCGAGGCGTACTCGCGCCAAGCGTTCACGTCATTGCCGAAGTTACGCCCGGAGACGGAACGCATCGATTCGACTGCTGTGATCTGAATCGCGGGGTCGTCGCTCTCCAGCGCCGGCTGCAAGGCCTGCACCGCGCTGCTTTCGCCGGTCGTGCCGAGCGCCTTAACCGCCGCCATGCGCACATCGAGATTTTCATCGCTTTCCACCAGGCCGGAGAGCACCTGGACGGCCTCCACGCCGCCGTATGCGCCCCAGGCATCGCAGCAAGCGATGCGCACTTCTGCATCGGGATCTTGCATCGCTTGCCGCAACGACTGCGCCGCCATCGGGCAGGCGTTCGCGCCGAGCGCCTTCACGACTTCGCAGCGGACAAGTGGATCAGTTTCGTTCGGCAGGGCTTGAGCCCATTGCGAGGCAAACTGCGCGCGCTCGTCCGCCGTTCGGGACTTCCCTAACGCGGCTTGCGCGCGGAGGTCTTCCATTCGTTCGGAGGGAGTCTTAATTCCTGAGGTGTTCTTTTCCGCGAATGGCCCCACGGCCGGCAGGAATTCGAACAGATCCGGAATATCGTCCTTCGCGCAGCCCGCGAGCGCGAGTGATAACAATAGAGTTGGCAAGCACTTGCGCATCGGATTCGTGACCCGGGGAGGATGCGGAGACGCCGGAAAGCGGCGGGACTATAGCAATCAGTGAAACCTGACGGAAGAGATGGTTCGCAACGACGGAAACCTAGGAAAACCAGGCGATACCGGTGAATTGAGATATGCATTTGGCGGCCCTCCGCGTAATATTCAGTGCGGGGGCAGATTGCGTTGCCAAACTGTGTGCATGGAGCATGCATTCGCTCGTCAATCGGGAGTTCTCCCAAGTGAATGGCCCACACGCCAAGACGATGCTGCATGTCGAGCGCTCGCTCGACGACGCCCTGGTGTTCTTCCAGGGCGATGAGCCTCTCGGCCGCTACAACGAAGACGCCCTGGATCTGGCCGAAAACGTCGAACGCCTGTGCGCTCGGCAGAATACTCCTGGCTGGAGCGAACGAGCTTTTGCTGTCGCGCGCCGCCTGATGAGTTGGCGACGAACTTCGCGCGTGGCGCCTTAGCAACTTGTCCTACCAGCCTAAGCTGCGCACCAGCCAGCCGATGGCGAAAGCGATTGCGCCGAACAGCGGGCCCGTGAACCAGTACGCGCGGTTCTTGTTGATCGCCGCCAGCACGCTGGCGACGATCAAACCCGCCACCAGGCAACCGGTGACGATCATGGCCCACACGAAGAGATTGGCCATCGCCAATCCACTGAAATCCGACGCCAGCAGGATGTGCATGTCTTGATCCTCCGCCGGCAGGGGCGTGTAGGACCCTCAGTTATCACGCACGCCGGCGCGCCGACGCGATGGCAGCGACCAGGCCGACGATCCCCAAGGCGATTGTCGCTGGCTCTGGGACGGGGGTGATCGAGCCGGCGCCGAAGTTGTTGCGTACGCTGTTCAGATCGTCGATGCCCACCTGTTGATCGTCGTTCACGTCGCCAGCGAGACCGTCGCCGACGCGTCCAAAGTTATTGCGGACGTGATTAAGGTCGACAATGTCGACCCGCTGGTCGTCGTTGGTATCGCCGGCGAGCACAGCGCCGGGTCCGAATTCCAGGTCGGCCGGCGCGAACAGCGTGGAAAAGGAATCGTAGACAAGCACGGCTTTGCCGCCGTCGATGTCCGCGCTCAGGATTTGTCCGCGTCCGTTGGTGCCCAACGTGTCGCCGAAGTACAACTGGCCGGCGTTGAAATCGATCGCCAGACCCGCGGGACGTCCGAAACCGCGGCTGACCAGCGTCGTCTGATCGCCGCCGGACAGCGATGACTTCTGCACCAGGCTGCCAGTCGCATTCGTCCAAAACACGCCGCCCGATTCCAGGTCCAATTTGATCTTGTTGATTTCGCCGGGCCCAGCGAGTTCGAAATGATGAACCGCGTCGGATGGGCCAGACGCGCCACCAGCCGGCATCGAATTGAGATGCCGCCCATTGGACCAATAAATGCGCCCGCCGATCCGGTCCAGGGCGATGCTATGTACGTCATCCGCGCGGACGAGTGGATCGACGCCCACGAGCGCATCCAGGATACCCTGGGAGACCAGCGTGGTCGCTCCGGCGCCGTCCAGCGTCGCCCGCTTGATCCCGGCCGTTCCTTCGACGGACCAGTACATGTTTTCCGCGGACATATCGAGCACGATGTCCGACGGCACGGAACCGCCGGCCGGTCCCAAGCTGGTGAGCCCCGTGCCGTCTAGATTGATGCGTTGCAGCGTGCTGCCAGACGAAAAGAACGCGCGACCATTCGCCCGATCGATGGCCAAGGCCCGGGGATCGGCAATCGTGGGGAAGGTGACAATCGGGTCTAAATCGGTCCCGTCGGTGCGAATGCGACTGACCTGATCGCCATAGCCAGGATCGGTGAAGTAGATCTGTCCGGCCCGAACTTGCGCCAGACTTGTGAGCACACAGAAAGCCAACGACGCCCCGAAGATTCGCGACATGCGACTGCCCTCGCCATGAAGAGAAGAATGCAGGGCAAAGACGATTCAAGCGAACGCTGACGCCTGCCCTCGACCGAGACAGCAACACGGGCGGGCGGAATCGGAAATCCAGGGAGTGGGTGGATTATGCGGGAGCGTCGCTCTTACACAGTCCGTAAGGGGCACCGTCGCCATCGGTAGCATCCGACAAGCAGTATCGCCGCGCCCGTGCTCAGCAGCCCAAGGCTGCTCGGCTCCGGCACAATCTCGATAGTGAAATTAGCGGGCGGCCCGCCGGTGGTGCCGACAGCGCTCAGCAGCAATTCCGCATTGAACGTACTGCCCTCGAGGACGGTCGCTGTCACCAGGCCTGCAATTCCGGGCGTGCCGGGGATTTCGAGAAACGTTGAGCCAATGTATTCGCCTTCGAGGTGCGGTCCGAAGTACGGCGCAATTCCAAGCGACAGTCGCGGATCCGTTGACCAGTCCGTCCCCGGTGGATTGCCTGTAAAGAAACCTTTCGGGTTCGACTCAATCAGGATGAGTTTCAGGTCCGCACCAATCAGGCCCGCGTCCCTATTGCTGTCCCATTTGGGCACGAGTCCGCCTGGCCGCTCGCTATCGAGATCAAAGGGCGGCGGACCATCGGGCACCCAACCGGGATACTCCATCGCTTGTTGAACACCGTCCAAGTCGATATTGCACACCACATTGCCGAAGCCAAGTTGGCCATCGACCAGGTCTTCAATCGTCATCAAATAGTCGAATTGCAAGACGTACTTAGCAGCGCTCGGTCGCAAGCGGACCGCTTCCAGCGGCTGAATCGACTTGATGGCCGACGAATCCGCCGGAGTGAAATCCGGTTTTAGTACCGCCGCCAATTTTGGGCGGACGTGAATCACGGCGGCATTCGACGAATCGGCCAGGCCGTAGAGAATAAGCAAGGTCGCCAAGCAGCGCTTCATACCTTGTCCTCCTGTCAGCTACTTCCCGGCCTGGTCATCTCGCTCCGGACGCACCGCCTCATCGCGAACCATTTCGACGTGTTGGATCGATGGCTGGGTCAGGCGGGTCAATTCATTAAACACACCCGAAGCTCCGCCGCCAGACGGCGGGTTGCGCTGACTAACGAGATAGCCGCGCTGGTCGAGGCAAGCGTAGGCGCGGTAAAAGAGCCACGGCGCCAGCACGAGGCCGGCGCATATGCCCGCGCGAAGAACGACGGACGTCATGGACATAGGCACCCCCGGCGCGCCGCAACGCGCCTCGTGCATTAAAGGCCGGCCGATTCCCGGCCAGAAAGCGGAGGGCAAGGGATTCGAACCCTCAACCGGTTGCCCGGCAACTGATTTCGAGTCAGTCCGCTAACCATTCGCTTACCCTCCGATCGAACGCCACCAATTTACTGTAACCCCCGGTAGGGGACAAGGTTCGCGCTCCCAACGGATTTTTGCCCGCGAAACACGCGAAACACGCGAAAAGGGAAGGCGGCGGAGAGAAGAATTGGTCCACTGAAAACACGGAAGGGCACGGAAGGGGAATGGCTGATGTTGGAATTCTGCTCTTCTATGGATCATTGCATCTGTGGCCGGAAAGGGACTCGCCGGTGCCTGCCCCGCCTCGCAACTATCCTTTCCGAGACCGTTCGTGTTTTCCGTGGACCGGTTTTCGCTCCCCTCCTTTTTCGTGTGTTTCGCGTGTTTCGCGGGCGCCCTTCCTCGGTCACCAGTCAAATTGTCGCTTCTTGCGATTGCCGTTAGAATCGCTCGCTTCGCTTTCAAGTGCTCTTGAACGCTCAACTTGCGATTTCAACCCGACGTACGGACCCACATGCCGCGCTATAACCCCGCCGTGATCGAGCCGAAGTGGCAGCAGTTTTGGGAGGGGAATCGGACCTTCGCCACGCCGCGGCTGCCGGTTGGCTCGAAGCTGTACGTGCTCGACATGTTCCCGTATCCCTCGGGGGATGGCCTGCACGTGGGGCATCCCGAGGGGCAAACGGCGACCGATATCGTCTGCCGATACCAGCGGATGCGGGGGCGTTCTGTGATGCACCCAATGGGCTGGGACGCCTTTGGGCTGCCGGCCGAGCAGCACGCCATCAAGACCGGCACGCCGCCGCGGATCACGACCGAGAAGAACATCGGTACCTTCCGTCGCCAGGAGAAAATGCTCGGTTTCAGCTACGACTGGGACCGGGAACTCGCCACGACCGACGTGGAGTACTTCCGCTGGACGCAGTGGATCTTTCTGGTGCTGTTCGACACCTGGTTCGATGTGGAGCAGCAAAAAGGGCGGCCGATCGCCGAGTTGCCAATTCCGGCCGACATCAAAGCGGCCGGCGCGGACACCGTGCGGAAGTATCAGGATGAAAACCGCCTCGCCTATCAGCTCGAAGCCCCGGTGAATTGGTGCCCGAACTTGGGGACCGTCTTGGCCAACGAAGAAGTGGTGC
>JAWXBP010000267.1 GCA_034440135.1 Planctomycetia bacterium | reverse complement strand
TACCGCATGGCATCCGAGCCTCCAGGGTGCAATCGGAATTCCAATTCCGACCGCAAGTGTTTAACCTGAAGCAGACCGAATCGTCAACAGAGCCTAGTCGTCGCCGGGTTGCGGCCCGGCGAACCGCGGCTGATGGCTCAAGCGCCCGCCGCTGCCGGAAACAATGCCGAATCGGCCCCGTTGCCCGAAACATTGTCGCTCGATTACCTGCCGGCGGACGTGAAGGTCGTCGCGGCGGCCAGCCCCCTCAAGTTGTTTGGTCGTCCGGAAATGGCGCCGCTGGCGAAAACGGTGAATGAACTGTTTGGCCAGCAATTGGGCGTTCCCGTCGAACAGCTCGAACTGGTGTTATTCGGAGGCGTGGCAGTGGCTGGGGATAGTGGACCGACACCGCACATCATGCTGCGCACGTCGGCGCCCCATGATTGGAAGCCGTTCCTAGCAGGCTTGAGTGGTGCGGGCAAGCTCGATGAACAGACTGTCGGCGCACACAAATACTACGACACGGGCGACCAAACGGATGGGCTCTGTTGCTTCCTGCCGGACGATCGAACGTTGATCCTGCAGCCGCGGAAGCTGATGAGACCGTACCTCGCCAGCTTTGGGCGTCCGCGCGTCGCACAGCCGCGTTGGCTTCCGCTTTGGGAAAAGGTGGCGAAATCATCGGCCGCCGCAGCGGTGGATCCGTCTATCATCAGGCATGAAATTGAGCGCATGTCTCAGCAGGGACCCGCGGAGCCGTTCGCGCCGCTCTGGCGAGAAACCGAGGCCGCGGCGATTGGCTTTGGCGGTGAACAGAGTCTGACCATTGAAGGTTACGCGCTGGCGTCGAACGCCGATTCGGCGACTCGCATCAGTCGCACCCTGGACGCGGCGCGGACCTTGTTCTTGAACATGGAGCCGGAGCTTCGCACGCAGATCGCCAACGAGCCGGCGGACATTTCGGGATTTGAACTCCAGGCGCTCGATGCGGGCGTCAAGGTGATCGACTCGGCGAAGTTGACGACCGAAGCGAATCTCGTCCACCTCTCCGCCGAAGGTCCCGGAGACATTGCGGCCACGATGGCCATCATCATGCCGGCGCTTGCCCAAGCGCGGGAAGCGGCCCGTCGAGCTCAGAGCATGAACAATCTCAAGCAACTCGGCCTGGCGATGCATGTTTACGCCGACACGCATGGATCGTTTCCTCCGGCGGTAATCATCGGCCCAGACGGCAAGACGCCACACAGTTGGCGCGTGGCGATCCTGCCCTATTTGGATCAGGTCGCCCTTTACAACAGTTACAAATTGGATGAGCCCTGGGACAGCGAGAACAACAAGCAGGTTCTTGAACATATGCCCGTGTTCTTTCGCAACCCAAACGACGACCGCCCCGGCCCCAACAGCTCCTACTTTGCCATCACCGGCGAAGCAACGCTGTTTTCAGGCAAACAGGGCAGCCGCTTCGCCGACATCCTCGACGGCACGTCGAACACGATTCTGTTTGTCGAAGCTAAACGCGAAATTCCCTGGACCAAGCCGGAGGACATTCCGTTTGAACAGGCGACGCCATCGCAATTGGGTGGCTTTGCAAACAATGGCTTCAACGCCGCCTTTGCCGATGGCTCCGTGCGGTTCCTGCAGAACACGGTCGACGCCGCGCTGCTGAAATATCTGATTACCCGAGCGGGCGGCGAGGTGGTGGATTTCGATGCGGGGCAGAATCCGCCGGCTGTACGACAGATTCCGCCGGCTGCCACGCCGCGTGCCAATTAACCAACGCCCGATGTTCTTTCCCAGCCCAGGGACAGCGCTGATGCGCTGGTCCTGGGCTTATTTGTTGCGCCAGTGCATCGAGAGTCTTCGAGTACAACCAACGATCACCGCTAAGCCCAGGGCAGACCACCTTGGTCGTTGGCGATGGCGACGACACCGAGGGTCTGCCCTGGGCTTATTCGTGTGCCGCCGGTATACTAGACACCCGTTTAGTATCCGGTCGCCGGAGTCTGACACATGGATGTGCCCGCTTACCTGAATCGCGTGCAGCAATCGCCCGACTATGCGGGGCAACTGACGCACTTGGAAGCATTGCCCGCACGCGATGGCATCTACGCGGAGCCGAGCCATCCCCTACCCGCGGCGCTCACGGCCATGCTCGCGGCGCGGGGCATCGATCGGCTTTATTCGCATCAGGTCGCGGCGCTCGAAACGGCCCGTGCGGGCCGAGATCTCGTCGTCGTCACCGGAACGGCCAGCGGAAAAACGCTCTGCTACAACCTGCCGATTCTGGAAGCCTGCCTGGAAAACCCGTCGGCCCGGGCGCTGTATCTCTTTCCGACGAAGGCCCTCGCGCAAGATCAATTGAAAGGGCTGCTGGAAGTGCTTTCCGCCGCTGAGGCGACGCGCACGCAGATCATTCCCGGCGTGTACGATGGCGATACGCCCACTTCGCAGCGCAAGCGGATCAAGGCCGAGGCGAACCTCGTGCTGTCGAATCCCGACATGCTGCATTGCTCGATCTTGCCATATCACTCGAAGTGGAACCGGTTCTTCAGCGAATTGCGCTACGTCGTTGTCGACGAAGCGCACATGTACCGCGGCATCGTCGGGGCAAATGTCGCTTGCGTGCTGCGGCGCTTGCTACGCGTCTGCTGGCACTACGGCGCTTCGCCAACGTTCTTGGCCGCGAGCGCCACGGTGGCCAACCCCGGTGAGTTCGTCTCCAAGCTGTTGGGGCGCGAGGTGGAAGTCGTCGCCAACGACGGTGCGCCGCGCGGCCGCAAGTTTTTCGCGCTGTGGAATCCATCGCCCTTGGGAAAGGACAGCCTCGCTCGCCGCAGCGCTTCGGACGACGCAGTGCAACTGCTGGTCGAAGCGATCGAACAGGACGCCCAAGCGTTGGCCTTCACGCGCACGCGCCAGGCGACGGAGTTGATTCATCGCTACACGCGCGAGGAACTGCAAGCGCGCTGGTCGCCGCGCGCCGAGAAAATCCGCGCCTATCGCGGCGGTTATTTGCCGAATGAAAGGCGCGAGATCGAACAGGCCTTGTTCTCCGGTGAACTGCGCGGCGTGGCGGCCACGAACGCGCTGGAACTCGGCGTCGATATCGGCTCGCTCGACGTGGCGCTCTTGGTGGGCTATCCCGGCACCATCGCAAGCACCTGGCAACAGGCTGGCCGTAGCGGACGTCGACAAACAGATAGCCTGGCGGTGTTGATCGCCGGCAATGATCCGATCGATCAATACCTGCTGCGTCATCCCGATTACTTCTTCGCGCAAACGCCGGAGCAAGCGGTCGTCGATCCGGAGAATCCCTATGTGCTGACGAATCACTTGAAAACCGCGGCGTTCGAACTGCCGCTCGACGAGCGCGACGTGGAGTTGTTCGGCCCGCTCACCGGCGACATCGCCGCGCTGTTGCGCGACGCCGGCGAGTTGAACGAGATCGGCGGCAAGTTCTACTTCACCGGCGGCCAGACGCCCGCGGTGCGGATCAACTTGCGGAACATGAGCGACAACACCTACAGCATCGTCTTGCGTCGCAAAAGCGCACGCGCTGGCGATCCGCCGCCGGTGGGCCGCGCGGGCGAGAAGCGTTCGATGCCGCCGGATCATGAAGTGATCGCCAACGTCGATTCGATCAGCGCCCCGGAGTTGATTTATCCCGAGGCCGTCTATCTGCACAATGGCGAATCGTATTTCGTTCGCGAGTTGGATCTGGTCGGCAAGGTCGCTTACGTCGAGCGCCACGAGATGGACTACTACACGCAGGCCATTTTGGAAAGCAGCGTGCGGATCACCAAGCCACGCCAGGCGCGCGACGCCGTCCCGCGCGCGCAACTCGGCTACGGCGAAGTCGACGTCACCTGGCAGACCGTGGCCTTCAAAAAGATCAAGTTCAACACGCGCGAGAACATCGGCCTCGGGCCAGTGGAGATTCCCGCGCAAACGCTACCCACGACGGCGATGTGGCTCGCGCCGGACGAGAGCACCATCGTCGAAATGAAACAGGCCGGGTTCCGCGCCAGTGAAGGCCTCTGCGGCATTCGCAACCTGGCGGTGACCGCGCTCCCGATCGTGGCGATGTGCGACAGCCGCGACCTGGGCGGCGTCGTCGACAGCCACAACCTGGGGCGCTCGACGATGATCCTCTATGACCGCTACCCCGGCGGCCTTGGCTACAGCGAGCAAGGCTTCCGGCGCGTGGAACAACTGCTGGCGATCTGTTATCAAATGGTGAAGGAATGCCCTTGCGACGACGGCTGCCCTAGTTGCGTCGGTCTGCCAAATTTGAATCCGGCCGTGCATAGCGACCCGGATTTGATGCGCGGGTATCCGATCCCGGACAAGGGAGCGGCGATTCGTTTGCTGGAAATCTTGCTGGGCGTTCCGAGCGAGGCAGAGACACCCCTTGGTATCGCGTGCAGTGATTGATGCTGAGCGAAGAGATCCGAGCGCGTTTGGAGCAGTTGAATCGCGGCCGCTTGCCGGACCTGCCGGTGAGTGCGCCGTCGGCGCCGCAACTCGCGCCGTTGCGAGCGACCGCGCCCGAACCGGCCAACGGATACGCGGTCATTGCGCCGCTACGTCGTGCGACGACCGTTGACGCCACAGATTTCTCGCTCACCTCGTTGTTACCCGGCGAGGAGTTGCTCTCGGAACGCGGGACGCATTACGTCGTGCGCGAATCGCTGGACCGCTTCTGGCCCGAGTTGCCGAAGTATTTGGAGCGACTTTCCGCGCGGCTCGGCGAATCGGAGCTGCCGGAGCGCCGTCCGTTATCGCAACAATTGGCGAACGCGTTTCCGAGCAGAACCTTGTTTCTCGACTTGGAAACGTGCGGCCTGGCCGGCGCGCCGATTTTTCTCGTCGGACTGATCCGCGCGACGCCCGAGGGCTTGTTGCTCGATCAATTGTTGGCGCGCGACTACACCGAAGAGCAAGCCATCCTCGCCACGCTGGAAGCCTACGTGCATGACTGCGACGTGCTGGTCACGTTCAACGGGCGGACCTTCGATTGGCCCATGGTCCGCGACCGCCGGGCGTTTCACCGTTTGCCGGACGTGCGCCCGGAATTGCCGCACGTGGATCTGCTCATTCACGCGCGCCGAACCTGGCGCAGCCAGGTGCCGAACTGCCGCCTGCAAACCTTGGAGCGCTGCCTTTGCCGTCGCACGCGCCAAGGCGATATTCCCGGCAGTCAAATCCCCGCCGCCTACCACGCCTTCGTCCGCAGCGGCGACGCGCGGCAACTCCGCGACATCCTGCATCACAATGCCCTCGACTTGGTGACATTGGCTCAGTTGACGATGCGCATGCTGGGTGAGGGAACGCAGAGTTGAAGCACACGACGGTGTGATCGCGATCCTATTTCCTGGCCCGGCCCTGGCTTTTTTCACGCGGGGCGCAGAATTCTCATTAGAATGTGCCGTGGCGCGCTCTGGTTCGGGATTTGGTCCGCTAATGGTTTGGTGGAGTTCACGGTTCAGCCACAACCATGTCGCCCGAGCGAGTCAGTTCCATTGGGACATCGTCGAATCGTCATCGCGTCCCTTATCTGCTAGGAGCCTCTCGATGCGCAAGGTCGCCCGCCATCGCTTCGAATCGCTGGAGTCGCGTCGCCTGATGAGCGTTGCGCCGCACATGGTGGCAAACTTCGTTCCCGGGCTGTATTCATTCGAGCCCGAGGACTTCACGGCCGCTGAGCTCGGCGTCTTTTTCACGGCCGACCACGGCGACTTCGGCAGGGAACTCTGGATCACGCGCGGCGACGCTGGATCGACGCGGCTAGTCACCGATATCGTGCCCGGCGAAGTAGCAGCTGATCCGGATTTGCTAACCGCCGTTGGCGCGAAAGTGTACTTCGTGGCCAGCACTCCCGGCGCCGGACGCGAACTCTGGACCAGCGACGGCAGTGCAGCGGGCACGCGGATGGTCGCGGACGTTAACCCTGGCAAAGCCTCATCATCGCCACATAGCCTGACGCGCGTCGGCAACGACCTCTATTTCGTCGTGACTTCTGACGAGGTCGACGAGTTGTGGACGACCGACGGCACGGCAGCCGGCACTGTCCTTCTGCGGTCGTTTTCCCGGTCGCACGATGGCGCCGGATTGGCCGAGTTGACGGCGCTCGGAGATCACCTGGTGTTCAGTGCGCCCGATTCGTTGTTCGGGCGCGAATTGTGGCGCAGCGACGGAACCATTGCCGGAACGAAGCTTTTGGCCGACGTTCAAATCGGCGTCGCAAGCTCTGATCCAAGCCGGCTGTCCGCTGTCGGGAGTGTCTTGTACTTCGCCGCGAACGACGGCGTGCATGGCGCCGAGCCTTGGCGGACGGACGGCGAACTCAACACAGTCATGGTGGGCGATCTTCAAGTCGGCGCGGAAGGTTCTTCGCCGCGAGAGTTTGTCAGGACGATGAACGAGGTGTTTTTCACCGCCAATGACGGGCGTCATGGCCGCGAGTTGTGGAAGATCGATCCGACCACGGGCGTCGCGTCCCTGGTGAGCGACATGATTCCAGGCCCGACAGGGCAAGCAGACGTGATTGAGCTGACAGCCTCGGAACGCGAAGTCTACTTCGCGTCCTCCTCCGACGACGGCTTGGAACTCTGGGCCAGTGACGGTACGACGGCGGGAACCCGCGAGATCGTTGACGCGCGGCCCGGGGCGCTCAGCTCGTCGCCGCAAGATTTGCGAATCGCGGGAGAACATCTGTTTTTCACCGCGGAGCAAGAGTCGACCGGCCGCGAGTTGTGGATGCTCGACCTGGCCGACCAATCGGCGCTGCTGTCTACCGACATTTACCCGGGATTTCGCGGATCTCACGTCACCGACCCGGTCAGCTGGCATGGCGCGATTTTGTTCGGCGCCAACGACGGCCACTATGGACAAGAAGTGTGGATCGCCGGCGACCCGCTGGCGGCGGAACGCGATCCGTTGGTGATGCTCAACTTAACTCACAGTTACTTCGGCAGCGCAGTGCCGGCCGGCAAGTTCGGAGATTGGGACGGCAACGGAGTGGTGAGCATTACCGATCTCAATCTCGTGAGAGGATTGTTTGGTCCCAGCGGTTCCGATACGCATGCGCATCCGGAGTTGGACCATGAGCACGACGCCGTGATGCATTTGGTGGATGTCCACGAAGCCACGCATTTCGCCGTGCAGAACGGCGACTGGTCCGATCCGGCGACCTGGGGCGGCGACGTCCCTAACGAAGGTGCGCGCGTGGTCATCGGCGAAGAACTCACCGTGACGATTGACGGTTACATCAATGCCGCGATGCGGACCATCCGCGTCGACGGTACGCTTCGCTTCGCCACGGATGTCACGACCCGGTTGCGCGTCGACACGCTGGTCGTGACGCCCAAAGGTTACTTGGAAATCGGCACGGCGGAACACCCGGTGGCCGAGGGAGTGGTCGCGACGATGGAACTTGGCGACACGGCGCCCATCGACCGTGAGATGGATCCCCAGGCGCTCGGCGGCGGACTGATTTCGCACGGCCGCGTGTCCATTCAAGGTCAAAGCAAGTCGTCGTACGTCGCGCTCGCAGGTCCCGCGCGCAGTGGCGACGAGTGGCTGGAACTCACGGCGACGCCCGACGGTTGGCGGTTGGGCGACCGTGTCGTGTTGCCCGAGGCGATGGGACTGGGAAGTCGCGACGAGGAGTTTCAAATTCTGGAGATCGATGGACAGCGCGTGCGCGTCGCCCCGCTCACGTACGACCACCTGACGCCGCGCGACGACCTCAGCATCCATTTAGCGAACTTGACTCGCAACGTGGTCTTCGTGTCGGTCACGCCCGGCGATTGGACGCGGCAAGGCCATGTGATGTTCATGCACTCGCCAACCGTCAGCGTGGCATTCGCCGCCTTCGATCATCTGGGGCGCACCAACAAAGCTATCCCGCTCGATGACTCGGTGCTGGACGCCTTTGGCCGGCTGATTTCCGGCACGGGCTCCAATCCTCGCGCCCGCTATGCTGTTCACTTTCATCGGATGGGAGTCGCCCCCGATCGGGGAACCGCCAAGATTGTGGGGAGCGCCGTCATCACGTCGCCCGGCTGGGGCATCGTCAATCACAGTAGCCGCGTGGATGTGGAAGATAACGTCGTGTTCCACGTGACCGGCGCCAGCTTCGCCACGGAAGTCGGCAGCGAAGTCGGCACATTTCGACGCAACCTCGCCTTACGCAGCAGCGGTTCGGGAGTTCGCATCGATGATCGCGTGGCGAACCAGGATTTCGGACACGAAGGCGTCGGGTTCTGGTTTCAAGGCGGCGGCGTCGACGTCTCGGATAACATCGCGGTCGGCCATGCCAACGCCGGCTATTTTTTCGGCACAGTGGGACTTTTGGAACGAGGACTGGGGACAGGCGCGTTTCTGACGGCGAACCTCCGTGACGCGAGTTGGGCGCGCAAAGACACTGTGGACGTGCGCTTCGTTCCGTTGTTCAACTTCGCCAACAATGTCGTCTATGCTTCTACGCTCGGGCTGCAGTTCTGGCGACACATGGAAAAACGAGTGCCGCACAATCACTTCAGCGTTGTCGACGGCTTCACAGGGTGGGAACTTTCGCTGCTCGGCATCGAGTTTGATTACACCAAGCAAGTCGAGCTGCGAAACGTGCGCCTCTTCGGCAACCTCTCGGATTCGGAGCCCGTGCATTTCGGCAAGGCGATTACCGCGAACAAAGACTCCGGCTCCATCGCCGTCATCAATCCCACGATTGAAGGTTGGAGCGTCGGAATCAAAGTCGCGCCGCGCGGAAACAATCGAGTCGAAGGAGGCTACCTCAACAACTTGAGTAACGTCCGCGTAATGAAAGCCTGGGAGCCGAATCGAAGTCTCAATGTGGAAGGCGTTCAATTCGGGAACCTGAATGTCATTCGAACGCGCGGCGCGCGGCAGTTCGATCTGATCGCCGATTCGGATCAGACCCCCTACATCATGGTGCGGCAACAGGTCTACATTTTCGATACGCAAACCTACTTCAGCCCGCATGTCGTAACGCTCGACGGTCAACAGGTCTTTCTGGATCGGCAACTGCCTGACGCCGTCGCCTTTGATGGCTATGCTCAAGGAACGTATATTCCCGCCGCGGTCGTGGGACTCACCAACGAGCAACTCTGGGACGATTTCGGCGTCGCCGTCAGCGGCGCACCGCCCGCCGGAGACTTGACGAAGGATCGACGGATCCTGGGATCGATCGGTCCGGTCGTCGAACAACTTCCTGCGATCAACGTGTTGAGCGAACAGTACACGGAGCAACTCCGCGGCTATCAACTCAGTTACCGCGTCGGCGACGAAACCATCGTCGAATCGACGCCAGTCGATCTTGTTCGCGGTTGGAATCTGTTGGCTCGCGAAATTGGCGGACGCACTCGATCGCTGTTCGTCTACGCGATCGGCGACCCGGGCGACACGAACGGAGATCGGATCATCGACGCGACCGATATCGACATCGTGTACGAGAATCTGGGCCGATACGGCGCACAGATTCCCGGCGACGTCGACGATGACGGCGCAGTCACCGCCGCGGACCTGGATTTGGTAATTGCGAATCTGCCCGTAGGCTTCGAATTGCCTGCACCGCGATCGGTCGAGTCCGCCGCTACGCGTGCGCTCAGGGCAACATTGAGCGACGCGATGTTCAAGCTGCTGGCCGAACCTAGTGCCCACGCGCAGGCTACATTCGGTCGGCGTCCGACGCGGCGACCGTCCTAGCTATGATTCGGCACGACAGTTGCCGGGCAATGCCGGGCTAACCCGGGCGGGCCGAGAGTCAGAGTCAACTGAGAGTTTTCGCCCAGGAGGGCTGATTCGGAGCGAAAATCGCCAGCGAGCGATGTCGCGCCTCGTGAAGGCAACGACGAAACGCGTGCTGCCCTGGAGCCGTAACTCTTTGCCACAACTGGCCATAAAACGCAGAAAGCCGACGTCTCGCGACATCGGCTTTTCGTATAACCCGGCGATCTCAAGAGTTTGAAACCGCGTCTTCAAGTGGAGCGGGCGGGCTGCGAACCCACGACTGTTGGGTTCTGCACTTTCTGAGAAACCGCCGTTGACTGGTGTCCACTAAAAAAGGCTCTTCGATCAAGCTGCTGTTGTCAGGCAGGCAGCGCGCCCCTTGAGCCATCTGCCGCTTTCATCGAAGTTGGGATGCCTTTCCACTTTGATCTAAAGGGTCGTTGTTGGACTCTTGCTCTTCGAAGGCACAAAGCGCAACAACATGGCCGGCAGAAGGATAAGGTCGCCGAACAGGGCTGCCGCGACCGTCAGTGCGCCCATCGAGGCGAAGATCCGTTGTTCGCGCATGTCGCTGAAGATGACAGTCGAAAACCCGACGACGAGCACCAGCGTGGTCATAATCATGCCGGTGCCGGCGCCCGTGAAGGCGCGGAGGATCGCCTCGCGCTCTGCGTGTCCTTCGCGCCGTTCTTCTTGAAAGCGTGTTAAGAAATGGATGGTGTCATCCACGGCGATGCCCAAGCACACCGTGAACGCACAAACGCTCACGATTTCCAACGATTGCCCCGCCAAGACGAGGAATGTCCCGGTGACGGCCAAAGGAAAGACGTTCGGAACAATCGAAATCAGCCCGATGCGTACAGATCGATACGTAGCGCCGAGTACAACAAAGATAATGATCGCAGCGCTACCGAGGCTCGTCGCCAGGTCGACGACGATCTGGTAGAGATTGCGCCACCGCCACACGGCCGAGCCGGTGAGTTCCAGGTGAAAGCCAGGATGGCTTGCCGAAATCTCCCGCAGGCCAGCCTCGATTCGCTCAAAGACCGGACCGTATGCGGCGATGCCGAGATCACGCACGCGAAACGTAACGGTCGCTGTGCGATCTTCCGGGATGTAGAACGCCCGTTTCAACGGCGGCGGCAATAAGGCCAGCATAGTCATTCGCTCGGTGGGATCGCCGTCGCCAGGCAGTGCGGCAAGCATGCCGCGAATCGAAAGCGGGTGGCCGATCATCGGCTCTTTCTGCAGTAACTGATCGACTTGCCCGACGACCTTCAGCACTTCCGGCGATTCTGCCGGAATGCCTTCTGACCAACGAACCTCCACGGACGATACTTCCAGGCCGCCGAACGCTTCGTCGATGCGGCGCATTGCCAGCGAAGCTTCCGACGTCCTCGGCAATGAGTCGGCGAGCCGATCGTCAGGACGCAGGGTGAGCGTAACTCCGACCAAGGCAACGGTGACAGCGATCGCTAGCCAGCTAATCGCCCGGGCGTGCCGTAACACGAACTCGATGAGACCGCCGATTCGCAGGAGGTTGCGATCGACCAGGCCTTGCTCGTGCCCGATATGGACACCGCGGCCGAGCCAGGTGGAGCACACCAGTGGAATGACCGTAATCACCGCCAGAAACAGCAAGACCACGCCGAGCACGCAACTCCAGCCGAATTCCTTGACCACATCATGGTGCGCCAACACCAGCGAGCCGAATCCGATGGCCGTGGTGAGCGATGTCAGGAAGCAAGCGAGGCCGACCTTATCAAGCGCCGTTCTAGCAGCGTCACGGCCGTTCAACCCCGCGGCCGCCTGGCGGCGGATTTCCACCATGAGGTGGACGCCGTCCGTCAGCCCCACCATGCTGAGCATCACCGGCAGTAGGACGTCATTAAACGGATTCTCCTGTAAGTTGAAGTACCGCATGATCCCCAGCGTCCAGAACACGCCGATCGACGGGGCCAGTGTTACGATCAACACGGCGCGGATGCCGCGGAAGAGCACGACGGCCATCAACAATACGACGCCGTAGCCGATGATCTGATACTTCCGCTGGTTTTCCCGATGCGTTCGCATCAGCGTCACGTAGATCGGCGTACGCCCGGTCACTTCAAAGATCAGGTTCGCGTCGGACGCTTTCTTGGCGGCCTCCTCCGCCACGCGAGCGAGGCCGCTCATGCATTCGTCGTCGTTCTGTACAAAAAGCCAGTCGAAATTGACGAGCAACAACAGCGTGTGCCCGTCGTCGGAAAGCAACTGACCGCCGATAAGCGGATGCGACAGGGCGCGCTGGCGCGCCATGGCGAAGCGGCGCGGGGACGAATCGTCGCGTGGAAACAGGGGCTCGCGCAGGCCGAAGATGTTGAGCGTGGGGATTTCGTCCATCCACATCACGCTGCGTACGTAGTCCAATGATTCGAGTTCCGCGACGACGGCCCGTAGCGTCTTCGCTCCGTCAGGCGTGAAGAATACGTCGTCCGCGGAATGGACGACGATCACCGCATCCGAGCTGGAGAGGCTGACCGGCTCCACCGATGGGCGCCCCGGCGGCAATGGCTGAGCAGCAGGGCTTTCGGGCTGTGAAACCTCCACAACCGCCGCCGGCGGTCGAAGCCATCGCCAGACCTTCTCCGGACCGATGTAGCCGACCGTAGCAATGGCGCTCAAGAGGAAAATGAACAACGTGACGAGGGCGCGATGGTTTACCGTCCAGCCGAATGCGCGATCGAAAGAGTACGCCACGTTTGCTCGATGAAAAGTATTGGGATAGCGCGGAAGGAAGGCGGAGCGGTTGCCTACAAGTCCCGCTGCATTGCGGCGCGAAAGATATCTTCTCGCGTCAAACTGCCGTCGGCGTTTTCGTTCAACGACCAATCGCCGAAGCGTTCCGTCGCCAAGGGAAGTTCGTGGCGATCCACGAGACCGTCGCCGTTTGCATCGAACTTCTTCATGAACCGATCCGCATGTTGCCCGGCCTTTTCACGACGCTGCGCGACCTGTGCCGCAGCATCATCCACCGTTGAAGGCGTCGGGGCCGTGGCGCTGCGTGGGACCGCCACTTCAAAGAACGCAACTGCCATCTCTTCCCAGGTTTGATCTCCCCAGTAGACGTGCTGTTTGGGATCGGGATTCACCGGATTGCCTGCGGAGTTGTCGAACGTCGCGCAAAACTCCAGCTTGCCCAGCGACGCAATCGGCAACGGTTTTGCAAACGCATAGACGTGCTGCCAGTTGAAGTCGTAGTGCGGTACGTCCAGCAAGATGGTTCTCGCGTCGCCTTGATGCGACACCAGCCGGAACGACTTTCCCCGTACATGCATGTGCGGCGCCACGGCGAGTAACGTTCCATTCGCAGGCAAGTGACGAGGACTCGCGGTGACTGAGAAGTTCGCTTCGCCCGGCGGAATCTCGAATTCCTGATCGAGGCCAATTTGTGAGTAAACCTCATGCGTGATCTCCGCGCCGTTCCCAAACGACAATCCAATCCGCGTCAGGTCTTCCTGCTCTTTTCCATTGGGCGTGTAATGCATCTGAAAGACCAGCTGCGAACCGGCCGGCACGCGGCGGCCATGGCCCGGCGGCAACATCGTCGCACGCTGACCGGGTACATACGCGGCCAACCAACTCACCCCGCGAAACTCTTCGCTGTCCGGTGGTCGTAAGAAGACGATGCAATGGTGGACGACGGCGTGGCTGCCGGGGACCACTTGCGCGCCGGTCATCCATTTGTCTTCGGTGAGTTTCGGATCGACGACGAAGTACTGATATTCCACGGTCCCTTCGGCAGGCACGACGAAGGGGCGGTCGCGCATGGCCACGACTAGATCGGGTTCTCGATCAAGATTCCAGGCCTTCGCCGGCGGGAGCGCGGCGGGCAACTCCGCGGCGTCTCCGTACGGGGCGCCGGCAGCCACCCAATCGCGCAGGACTTGTTTGTCTGCTTCCGACATCGTCCGTGCATTGGCGAACGCGCCATGTTCGGGGCTCGCGTGCCAAGGAGGCATCCGACCGTTGTCGACAACTTCCACCATCATGTCCGCCCAGCCGACGACTTCCTCGTAGTCCGTCAACGCGAACGGGCCAATCTCGCCCTCTTGGTGGCACTCCACGCAGTTCCTTTGGAGAATCCTCGCGACATCGCGGCAATACGTATACTTCGCGTCCGCCTGCTGTTGTTTGACGCGGCCGATCAGGCAGCCCGTCATGTCCGTTTCCGGCACGCTCACCGGGTTGCCGGCGAGCAATTCCTCGAGCGCGATCCGCAGATCATTTCGGACATTCGTTACAGTTCGGGAAACGCCCGGGCGGTAGCGATCGTCAATGCGGCCGTGATAGCGTACCTGCATGGCGGAGTCGAGCACGAACACTTCGGACATCCGCTCGGCGCGAAAGGCGTCCGCGATGACGTTCTCCGCGTCCTTGGCAACCGGAATGGTAAGCTGAAACTCGTCACGGAATGTTTGCAGATCTTCGGCGGAGTCCTGGCAATTGCTGTCGATGCCTACGAATCGGACATTGCGGGGCGCAAACGCCTCGGCCAACTCGTTTAACTTCGGAGCATAGAGCCGGGCCAAAGGGCACTCCGTCCCCAGGAAACAAACAACGGTGAACTCGCCGTCCATGGCAGCGGGCACGGCAACGGACGTGCCGTCGAGCGCCGTGAGCGTGAACGGCGCCATCGTCGTCTCGGAACGACCCGTCGCCGGCGCTTGCAGAAAGCAGGAAAACACTGCGAACGCCGCGACCCAGCGCGACTGTGACATGGCCTTTTCTCCGTTACCGCTGTTTCCATTTGCAAACTGCATTTTCGGCCCAACCCCCCACGCAAATCAAGATCGACGCCCACAAAATGACGTTTAATTTCTCCGCGAATCTGAAGCGCGTCGCTGGCTACATGGGACGCGGCAAATCTTGTCGGAGCAAGCGGATACAATCGATACTGGGCCTCGGCCGCCGGCGTTTCGGAGATTTCCCAACGGAATCCGGTTACCGACGGGCGACGTGTGGCGTCGAACTTGGCAATGAAGCACGGACCGGATACTGCGTGGCGGAATTTGACTGCGACCAGGCGCTACGGGACTGCCAGCGAGGGGACACGGCTGCGCTCGAGCGGCTGGTCGCACATTTCCAGCAGCCGGTGGTGCGACTCGCTTGGCGCATGACGGGAGACACTTCGTTGGCGGAAGAGGTCGCGGTGGAAGTGTTTACCAAGGTCTGGCGAAAGTCGGGGCAATGGCGCGGCGATGCGACCGCCAGCACCTGGATTTACCAACTTGCCACGCGAACGACGCTTGACTTACTACGCGGCCGGCGACGCTGGTGGCGACGGATGCGTTGGTTTGCGCGGGAAGAGAACGCTGACGGAACGAATCCCAGCCAACTGGCCGAACGTCGCGATCAGGCGGCGCTCCAAGCCGAGGTTGTCGCGCGGGCGCTCGGCGAATTGTCCCCTGAGGACCGGGCGCTCGTACAGTTGTACTACTACGAGGAATTGCCGCTGGCGGAAATTGAGTCGATCCTGGGCATCAAGACCGAAACGCTGAAGATGCGACTGTTCCGCGCCCGGAAGCGGCTGCGTGAAACATTGCAGGAACATGGGTTGAATCGTGGCGACGATTGACGACGAAGACCGCTGGCTGCGAAGCGCATTGCAGGCCGCGCCGATGCCTGCCTGCCGGGATTTAGCCCCGGTGGTTCGACGGCGCTTGCGCCGCGCGAACGTCGCGCGGACCATGACTGTGACCATGATCTTATTCGCGGCAGGGGCAGTCGGCTGGTGGGCGTTTCAGCGCGAAACGCCCACCGCCGTGCCGCGCGAAATCGCCTTCTCGCGAGAGGAAGCGCGAGCATTGGCGGCGTTGTTCACGCCGCCGCCCGTGGAATCGTTCGACGTATTGAATCAACAACAGGCCGCGTACGCGGAATCGCTGCAACACTTGGCGCAGGAAACACACTAATGGGAAACCCACTTGTCGTGGCGCTGGTGGTGGCCACGGCACTGGCGGCGGAGCCGGCCCCGCTGAGCGACGCGCAGCGCTCAGCAGTCGCGGACCTGGCGAAGCAATCGCAATCCGACGCGGCGCGGTTAAAGCAGGCGTTGCTCGATCGCCAAACGGAGCTCGCCGCCGCATACGCGAACTATACGCTGGACGTGGGGACGATCGATCGCCTTGAGAAGGAAATTGTTACGCTGCAAGGCGATCTGTTGGCGAATTATCGCCATCTGCAGGTCGAGTTGCGGAAGCTGGTGCCGGAAGATCGTTTCGAGCGCCTGAGACGCCGATTGGACAATGCGCTCCAGCATCAGCCGCCTGCTGACCGCGCGGAGGCCGCGCCGGCAAATGCTGAGTCTACGGAAGAGCGCGTTTATTCCGGGCCACAGGCGGGCGAGACGCTCGCGCCGTTCACGGTGCGCGGCGTGTTCGACGACGACGCCGGCAAGGAGTTTGACTTCATTGCCGAAGCGGCCGGAAAGCCGATCGTGCTGGTCTTCGTGCATGACGTAAACCGGCCTTCGATCGCCTTGACGCGAACGTTGACTTCTTACACGTCAAGCCGCGCAAAAGACGGGCTTACGACCGGAATCGTCTGGCTCGATGCCGACGCCACCGAAGCCGAAAATACGTTGAAGCGCATCCGGCACGCCCTGGCGCCCGACGCCCGCGTGGGGATTTCGCTTGACGGCAAAGAAGGTCCAGGCGCTTACGGTCTGAACCGCAACGTGACGCTGACGATTCTTGTCGGCAACGAAGGCAAGGTGACCGCGAACTTCGCACTCGTGCAACCGAGCTTGCAAGCGGACCTGCCGAAGATTCTGGACGAAGTGGTGCGCGTTGCCGGCGGTACGGCGCCGCCGCTCGAAACGCTGCTCGGCGCGGGCGCCATGCGGCCTCCGGCCGGAGACGCGGATATGGACAAGCTGCGCGGCTTGCTGCGGCCAGTCATTCAACGCGACGCGAGCGAAGAAGAAGTGGATCGCGCTGCGAAAGCGCTGGAGATATACGTCGAAACTGAAGATGCCGCCCGACGGGAAGTGGGCCGCATCGCGAATACAATCATCAGCGCCGGCAAACTCTCCAACTACGGCACGCCGACGGCGCAGCGCTATTTGGAAAAGTGGGCGAAGGAATATGGCGAGCCGCAATCGAGTGAGCGGCAGCCATGAACGCGATGGCGCTGTTGCTCACCATGGCCATCGGCGCTCCGCCGGAGCGATCGGTCGACTTCGACACCGAAATCATTCCGGTGCTTACAAAAGCCGGTTGCAACGCCGGCGCTTGCCATGGCGCAGCGGCCGGACGCGGGGACTTTCGCCTGTCGCTGTTCGGTGCGGATCCCGCGACGGATTACGCCACGATCGTGCAAGAATTCGAAGGGCGGCGCATCAACTACGTGCGACCGGAAACAAGCCTGCTCATCGCCAAGCCCACCGGTCAGTTGAACCACGGCGGCGAAATGGCTCTGGAGCCAGACGGCGCAGGCGCCAAGCGGATTCTGCAGTGGATTCGCCAAGGAGCGTCCCGTGACAACGCGCGCCACCTCGTGGGGTTTCACGTTGAGCCGACCACGTTGCAAGTTGCTGCGGTTGGTGCGGAAGTGACGCTACGCGCGGAAGCCACTTTTTCCGATGGCAGCCACGAAGATGTCACGGACTGGACGGTGTTCACCTCGAACGATCCTGGCTCGGTTGAAATCGATGCCAAGACCGCACACGCGAGACTGCTTCGCCCGGGAAAGCACGTGATCATCGCGCGCTATTTGGATCGCATCGTGCCGCTCAGCATGACTCTGCCGTATCAAGACATCGATTCGCTCCCTCAAACGGATCCGGGAAGCAACTGGATTGACGAGGGCGTCCTCCGACTTTTGGACGAGTTGCGCATCACGCCATCGCCAAGCGTTGATGACGCTGGCTTTCTGCGGCGCGTGACGCTTGACCTCACCGGGCGCGTGCCGGAGGTCGAAACGGTGCGCGCTTTCCTGGCGGACGAAGCCCCTGAAAAACGTGTGGTTGCCGTCGATCGGCTACTGGAGAGCGATGCCTTCGTCGAGTATTGGACGTTTCGACTCAGCGGTTGGCTTGGCGCGCGTACGTTCGCCAACGAGCCAGAGGCGTACACGACGTATCGAGCCTGGATCGCCGAGCAAATTCGGAGCGACGCACCTTGGAACGACATGGCACGTCAACTCGTTCTCGCCGTCGGCGACAGCCACTCGGTCGGCCCCGCGAACTTTGCGCGGACGGCGAGCGACGCACGCGGTCAGGCGGAGCTCGTCAGCCGCGCCTTCCTCGGCGTGCGACTGCAATGTGCAAATTGCCATCGTCATCCGCTCGACCAATGGACTCAGGACGATTACCACGGACTGGCGGGCATCTTCGCGCGGTTGGACCGTGGGCGGATCGTGAGGATTCTAGCCCGCGGTGCAGTGACCAATCCACGGACTGGCGAACCGGCGAAGCCAAGGATTCCTGGCTTCGCGGACCTCGATCCGCAGTCAGACGGTCGCATGGCATTCGCCGATTGGATGACCGCGCCGGAGAATCCTTACTTTGGAAGGGCGATCGCGAATCGACTCTGGGCCGCGATGTTGGGACGTGGACTCATTGAGCCCATTGACGATCTGCGCGCCACGAATCCCGCCACGCATCCTGAAGTGCTGAATCGCTTAGCGGGCGATTTCGCGGCCCACGGCCATCGCTTGCGCCCTACATTGCGGCTGATCGCACTCAGCGACACCTACCAGCGCGGCGCGGCGACGGAAAAGAATGCGTTCGATGATCGCTATTACTCGCACGCATTGGAACGCCCGATGGAACCGGAACTGCTGGTGGATGCCATCGTGGACGTGACCGGCGTCCCGGAACGAATTCCCGGACTTCCGCCAGGTACGCGGTCGATCGCGATTCCTCCAGGCACGACGGCGCCTTCGCTCGCGGCATTGGGCAAGTGCTCCCAGCAGGAGGCCTGTGCAAGCAACGCGAGCGGCGGCGGGCTACCTGCGCGACTACATCTGTTGAACGGCCGTTTGTTGAACGCCAAGCTCGTGAATGATGACGGGGCGCTGCACGAGCGCATCCGTGCCGACGCTTCGAACGAGGCGATCATCGAGGAGTTCTATCTCCGAGCATGCGCCAGGTTACCGAGCGCGGCGGAGCGCGAGTATTGGATGCGTGCGCTGTCTGTTAAACATTCCGTCGAGCGCGCGGCGGTTTGCGAGGATTTCGTCTGGAGTCTCTTGAACAGTCGTGAATTCAACACGAACCATTAGCGAGGCGACCTTGGGCGGTGAGTAACAACATGCGGCGCTGTGACGGAGTGAATCGTCGCGCACTATTGCGTGCCGGCGCGCTCGCGGGCCTGGGCTTGATCCCGTCGTTGCTACGCGGTCGGGCAATGGCAGGCCATTCGCGCCCCCGCGCGAAATCCTGCATTCTGCTCTGGTTCGACGGCGGCCCCAGTCATCTGGAGACGTTCGACGTCAAACCTGACGCGCCGCGCGAAGTGCGCGGGCCCTTTGCGTCGATCGCTACCGCGACGCCGGGCTTGCGTGTCAGCGAACTTCTGCCTGCCACGGCACGGATCGCCGATCGCATCACCGTCATCCGCTCCATGACATCGCCCCTTGGCGAACATGGGCTCGCAAACGAATATCTCCTGACTGGCTACAAACCTTCGCCGGCGCTGACGTATCCCAGTTACGGCGCTGTCTTGTCGAACGATCGCGCCGCCGCGCATGAGTTGCCGGCGAACATCGCCATTCCGAGAGCGTCTGCTCCGATGGGCGTGGGATTCTTGAACGCACGTCATCGCCCCTTCAACACGGGTGGCGATCCCGCCGACGCGGACTTCCGTGTGGAAGACCTCGACTTCTTTCCCGGCGTAGATGGCGAGCGAATGGCTCGACGGCGAGAGTTCGTCGCACATTTAGATCGATTGCAGGCCCGCGTTGAATCGCGGGCAAGTTCTGCTGACTTGGATCCTGTTTTGGAACAAGCCTATCAACTCGTGACCTCGCCATCCGCAAAGCGAGCCTTCCATTTGCAAGCAGAGACGGACGCGGTGCGGGCGCAGTACGGTCCGCGCACCTTTGGTCAAAGTTGCCTTCTGGCGCGGCGCTTAGTGGAGCTCGGCGTTCCGTTCGTTACTGTGTTCAACCCAGGCTGGGACACTCACGACAACCTCGTTGTGCGGCTCAAAGAAGGTTACGCCGGTGCAAAAGTCGGCGTCGGGCTGATTCCCACATTCGACCAGGCGTTCGCGGCGCTGGTGACGGACCTCGATGAGCGCGGGCTGCTTGACGATACGCTGGTCATTGCCATGGGGGAATTCGGCCGCACGCCCAAGCTCAACTCCGGCGGCGGGCGCGATCATTGGCCGCGTGTTTTCAGTATGGCGCTCGCCGGCGCAGGGATTCCGGGCGGGCAAGTCGTTGGCGCCAGCGATCGCACCGGCGAAAGCCCAGCGGAACGGCCGATCACGCCTGTGGACCTCGCACGCACAATTTACGTGTTGTTGGGCATCGATCCGGACGCCGAACTTCACACTCAGGACGGCCGTCCGGTAAGAATCAATCAAGGCGGCGAGACGATTCGGGAACTTCTTGGATGAATGCGCCCCAACTTACTGCAGCACTATTTCTAGCGCTCTGCGCGGCCGCATCACGCGCGGAGCCGCCGATCACGGCGCTGGCCTTCGCTCCGAACGAAAACATCCTCGTTGTCGGCTCTCAGCAGGGATTGGCACTGCGCGCATGGCCGTCGCTCGAACTTGCTGGGGCGTTGCCAACGGAACTCGCGAATGTTCACGACGTCGCGTTTTCTCCGGACGGCGCGATGCTTGCTGTTGCTGGCGGCGCGCCCAGCGAATGTGGCGAACTTGAATTGCTCGACTGGTCGACACGATTACGTATCGGTCGTGCGGTCCTTGGCGAGGATGTACTGTACTCCGCACGCTGGCGGCCGGACGGCGGCGGACTCCTTGTTGCTGGGGGGAATGGGTACGCCGCGATCATCAACGCCGACACTCTCAGCCCTCGTTGTGAACTATCAGGCCATACGCGTGCCGTCTTGTCCGCCGCATGGCTATCGCAAGACACGGCGCTGACGGCCGGCGTAGATAACACGATTCTGCTTTGGAACACTGTAACCGGCGCTACCCAGCGATCGCTCAACCAACACACGGACGCCGTCCAAGCAATCATCGTCCGGCCTCCATCGGACGGGAAGCAGTCGCTCGTGGCGACCATCGGCGCGGACCGCACCGTCCGCTTCTGGCAACCGAACATCGGACGCATGGTGCGCCTCGCGCGCCTTGACTCTCGTCCCACCGCCGCCGTCTGGTCCGCGAACGGCGAAGTCATCCACATCGCCTGCTGGGACGGCCGTGTGCGCAGTGTACGTGCCGGGGATGCCGAGCTCCTCCGCGAGGCAAAAGCGATCGACGGAGTCGCTTATGCCATCGCGATGGCGCCTGACGGCGCTGTCATCGTAGGAGGACGTGCCGGACAACTTACGCGACTCCAAGTGCCTTAACACGAGAGCTTAAGCGACAACTGAAGGCGGCCGGAACAGTCGCCGGTCGACGTTGCCTTCGACCGCCTGGCGGAGAATCACTTCTCCCCCTCGTGAGGCCAGATCAATGTTGCGCCGCCCCACCGGCACAAAGATGCCGTACTCGTGGTCAAACTGACGTACCAGATCGCCTTGAATCTCCTCTCATTGTTGGCGCAAGCGCGCGAGTTGCACCGCGTCAATCGGCACGCCGATTCGCTCCATCCGCGCGACGGCTCGATCACCGAAGTCAAAGAGCCAACAAAGATCTCGCGATACCGCGGCGCGTGGAAGGACGGCGCGTTCGAGTACGAGACCGAGTTCGTGCGCGTGTCGGACAACTCGCGCACCGGGCCGTTCCGGAAGGAGTTTCGCCACACGGCCGACGGACTGCCGGTGCGCGTCGCGTTTGATCCGACCGAGGGGTATAATTCGGTGGGGCCTTACCGCCACGCCCAGGACATCGCGCTGCCCGCGCCGGCCAAGGCCGCGATCGGCGATATGGCGTGGCTGGCCGGCGCGTGGGCCGGAACGAGGGACACGAATGGTGCGACGTCGATCGAGGAGCGATGGAGCCCGCCGCTCGGCGGCGCGATGCTCGCCGTGTCGCGCACGGTCTCGCGCGGCAAGATGTCCGCATTCGAGTATCTGCGCATCGTCGAGCGCGACGGCGGCCTGGTTTACATCGCGCAGCCCGGCGGCGCTGCGCCGACCGAGTTCGTGCTCACCGAGCTGGGCGGAACGCGCGCCGTGTTCGAGAACCCGCGCCACGACTACCCGCAGCGCATCGTGTACGAGTTCTCGGCTGAGGGTGGCCTCTCCGCCACGATCGGCTTCACCAAGGGCGGCAGCCCCCGACGCTTTGAGTTAAAGCGCGAAGGCAACTAGACGCTCCCACAGTCTGGAATCTACACACAGATTATGAAACATCATTACATGCTCCCTACATTCGCGCTGGGTCTGATGCTCACCGTTGTGCTCGCCGCACAGGAGGCGAAGCCGCCCTCCGCAGAGGATCAACTAAAGCTAACCAAGCCCGGAACTGAGCATGGAGCCCTTGCGCGTTAAGCCGGAACTTGGGACGTGACCGTCAGTATGGGTTCTGGTGCGTCGGCGATTAAGTACCAAGGCACGGCGGAGAGCCGGATGACGGTGGGCGGGCGGTTTCTCCAGGTAGAGTATCAGGCCCAAGGCAAGGCGGACGCGACGGAGGGCATGTTCACTGCCGGCTTCGACTCGCGGCATCAGCGCCATACATTGATCGCGATGGATAGTTTCGGCACATACTTCGTAACCTCCCAAGGTCAACGGGACGCCAAGAGCGGGAAAATCCGGATGTCGGGCACAGACGATGACCCGGTGATGAAGGCGCTCGGGCACACCAAGGAGTTTGTGCATGTGCTGGATTTGCGCGGGCCGGAGGAGTTCGTAATGGAGGTCTGGTTCGTCGATACCCGGACGGCGGCGCGCAAGGACTTTAAGTACATGGACTACACGTTCAAGAGGAAAAAATGAGCCCTGGGCTTCACGATGCCGGCAACACAATTCGCCGGAACAACATCACCCGTCGGTCGTTCAAGCTGATCCTGAAGCGCGCCGGCCTTTCCGACATGCGGTTCCACGATCTACGGCACACCTCGGCGTCACTGCTGCTGACGAAAGGTGTGCATCCGAAGGTCGTCCAGGAGCGGCTGGGGCATTCGAACATCAACTTGGCGCTCGACACCTATTGGTACGATGGTTCTCCGCCTGGATTCATCCCGTCGCCGGCGAAGACTATCAAGTCGACTGGTACGAGCCCGAATGCCCCACGCAGCAGGTGATCGAACGCCATCACCGCGAGCTGGGCAGCTTGGTTTGCGATGACTGGCAGCTGGTCAGGCTCTAATCGGGTGCGCGGAATTGCGGTCTGCCTTCCGCGAGACCGCGCGCCTGGTCATCGTCCCCGCCGGCCAGCATGTCACGCGTGACATGGGCGTTCTTATGCCGCAACAAGTATTCCAATAAATCGAACTCACGCTGGCTTTGCGTCACGTCGCACCCAGCTCGCGTGACCCGGCGACCGCGCAACGACAGTTCAAGGTCGCTGCATCGAAATATCAGGTCGTTACTTGTTGAACAGCGCCGCAACAGGGCGCGTAGTCTGGCCAAGAATTCCGCATGTGCGAACGGTTTCAAGAGATAGTCATCCGCCCCCGTATCGAGGCCGATGACGCGATCATCGATCGAATCGCGAGCGGAGAGGATCAAGACCGGTGCACGGGATCCCGCCGCTCGGAACTCGGCCAACACGGACAAGCCGTCACGCCCAGGCAAGGACAGGTCCAAGATCACGGCATCGAAAGTGTGCGATGCAGTGGACTCAATCGCTTCTTCACCCGTGCGGACGCCCGTGATCTCGTAGCCAGCTTCGCTCAGGACGTGCATCAGATTGGCGCGCAACCTATCTTGGTCCTCAACCACCAATACACAGGACATGGGCGAATCTCATCCTGCCGGAAGGACTTGCACCGCTTGGCCATCTTGGAGGCCGCCGACGCCCGTGAGCACAACGACCTCGCCCTCGCGAACGCCATCGAGCACTTCCACTTCATCGCCTGAACGAAGTCCCAGAGTGATCGTTGTCTTACGCAGCTTGCCCGACTCGACGACGTAACAGTACGGTTCGGCGCCCGAAGTCACGGCAGCAATCGGCAATGTAGTCGTGTTCGCTCGCTCATCCAAGACAACTTGCACGCTGGCGTACATGCCGGGGCGAAGGACTTCATCCGTGTTCGGCAGGTCAATCTCGATGCGTAGTGAGCGATTGGAAGCATCGAGCGCCCAGCCCGAACGCGTCACTTTCCCTGTAAACGCCTTGCCCGCGAGCGATTGAACTTGGACGGTTGCTGGATCGCCGGCATCGCCGGTCGTGACGAGCGGCGCTTCAGCCTCGGGGACATCCACGAAGACACGGACGCGATCGGTGCGAGCCACGGCGAGGAGCGGCTTAACGCCAGTACCAGCCAGAAAATGACCGGTATCAATGTTCCTGGCGGTGACAACGCCGTCGTAGGGTGCTTTCAGTTCCAGATAGTCGACCATGGTTTGCTGGCGAGCCAGCTTCGCGTTGGCCATCGTCCGCTTCGCTTCGGCGGCGGTAAGATCGGCCTGGGCTTGTTCTAACTGGGCCTTGGCTTCCGCAATGCCTGCCGTGGCGGACGTCACTTTCGCGGCCGCTTCTTGTCGCGCCGCGTTGCTGGCCCGGAACTGCTGAAGCGATTCCTCCTCCAACTTCTTGGTAACGGATTGATCACGGGCCAGGCGCTGCATGCGATCGTACTCTGACGCCGCGTCCGCGTAATCGGCCTCCGTACGCGCAACGCCCGCCTCTGCCAACTTCACGGTCGCTTCGGCCGATTGCAGCTTGGCGTTCGCGACGAGGATGGCCCGCTCGGCACGCCCAACGAAGTGGCGTTCTTCAACGGCGTCTCCGTGCTGGTGGAAGACCAGATGAAATTCTACGATGTCTGGGGCACCGAGCAGACCTACAACCACATGTCGGCCGGATGGTCGTGGATGTTCGACGCGCCGTTCTCATGGTTCAAGCAAAACGCCTCGCAACTCGGCGGCGTCAACCAAAACATGGTCGTGTCGTGGCCGGCGCGCATCAAGGACAAGGGAGGCCTGCGCGAGCAGTTTCTGCACGTCATTGACGTCGTGCCGACAATCCTGGAGGCCGCAGGAATCAACGCGCCCGAGGTGGTGGACGGGATCAAGCAAAAGCCGATCGAAGGCACGAGCTTCGCCTACACCTTCGACGCGGCAAACGCCAAGGCGCCGAGCCAGCACAAGACGCAATACTTCGAGATGATGGGCCAGTATGCGCTGTATGACGACGGCTGGTTCCTGAGCACCAAGGTGGATCGTGCGCCTTGGGAAGCCTTTGGCGCGGCCAACTCAGATCCGCTGAATAACCAAGTATTCCAGCTGTTCGACCTGAACAAGGACTTCAGCCAGAGCGAGGACTTGGCGGCGAAATACCCTGAGAAGGTCCAGGAACTGCGGGAGAAATTCCTCGTCGAAGCGAAGAAATACCAGGTCCTGCCGCTGAATGCATCCGTAGCGGCGCGCGTCATCGCGCCACGCCCGAACATCGCTGCCGGGCGCACCGAGTTCGTTTATACGCGGCCGATGGTTGGTCTGCCGCAAGGCGACTCGCCGCTACTGCTGAACACCAGCTACACCATCACCGCCGAAATCGAAGTGCCGGCCAACGGCGCCGAGGGAATGATGCTGACTTCGGGCGGGCGATTTGCGGGCTACGGCTTTTATCTGCTCAAGGGGAAACCGGTTTTCCTGTGGAACCTGCTGGACCTCGAACGACTCAAGTGGGAAGGGCCGGCCGCGCTCACGCCCGGCAAGCACACGATCGAGTTTGACTTCAAATACGAGGGCATCGGCGTCGGTACACTCGTTTACAATAGCTTCAGCGGTCTCGGCCAGCCCGGCACCGGCGTGCTAAAGGTGGACGGCAAAGTGGTCGCCACCAAGCGCATGGAGAAAACGCTGCCAATCATCCTGCAATGGGACGAAAGCTTCGACATTGGCTCGGACACGTTGACCGGCGTGAATGACGCAGACTACCAGCCGCCGTTCACGTTCACTGGCAAGCTCAGCAAGCTGACGCTCAAAGTGGACCGCCCGGAGCTCTCGCCCGAGGATATGAAGACGCTCGAAGAGGGTATGAGGAAAGCGGCCGCCGGCCGCGAATAACCTCGCTCGAATCCCAAACCCAGCGTCTAAAAGAGCAATATTCGCAATCTCACATCCAACGCCAATCGGCGCGAAGACTTCGCGGTGGGCATCGGCTAGTCGGTGGTGCCGCCCCCCCGGCGATTGACTAAGCGACCCTGGCATCAAGCCGCCGCCGCATTCTCGTTGCCGACGACAAGGCGGCTGCAGATCTAGAGAAACTGCTGGTGACCCTGCGGGGGAAAATGGCGTAAGAACCATTCGATTGGTTACCGCGTCAACGGTCGCGGATAACTTGTTGACGGCGGCACAACTGTCGCTCGGAGGGTTTGTTCCCGCACTACTGAGGCTTAGGCGCACGCTTCCGTCCTAGTTCGCACTGAATCTTCGCGAAACGATTCTCGCCTAACGTGCGCTGGCTTTACGGTCCGCTCGGCGTCGCGAAACGCAGGATGACATATCCGAGCACGGCGCTTATCGTCGAGCCGACGAGCGTACCGATTTTCGCGGCGTCCAGCAGTTCCCCACGAAG
>JAWXBP010000266.1 GCA_034440135.1 Planctomycetia bacterium | reverse complement strand
CTTTTTTTCGGCTCGTTTGGCAACTGGACAAAGCCGTTAATCGCTATCGCACAAGCCCTTGCGTCTTGAGTAGCTAGGAACACGAGGATCTGGCCGGGCGTTAGCTTGACTAGCGACCTCGGAGCAGCTCGCTGGTCTCGGTAAAATCCGATGGGATGGTTGTATCAAAGAGTGGTGCATCCAACGTCTCGTTCCACTTCAGCCCTTCGAAGACGATGCGAGCAGCTTCCTTCGGATGCCGAATTTCAATTCTCACCGGCAGCCTGGTCTCGACATCGACCCACACGGTCAGTTGCAACTCCGCACTGAATCCATACTGTTCTGCGTTGTGAAACAGGCTTGCATCCTTGACGGGCATCTGGAATTTGCTGGTTTGAGATCCGTCGATCACCTCCTTGCCGACAAACGTGGCATTGTCGGACTTCGCAAGACGTAGTTGCTCGATCGGACTGGGAACCGGGTCTTTACGCACCTCGGTCGAGGTCGGCACCCTGGCCGCCTGCTTGCTCTTTCGGTCCAGCAGTACAGCATCCGCGCCGTTCTCGATTAGCGTGCTGTTGTCCGGCCCTTCGATCCGCAGACCATCCCCCTGCATCCAGCAACGAAACTCCTTGGACGTCTTGCCATTTATCTGCTCTTTCATCACGAAGGTCACCGACTTTGCCTGGACAACACTTTGAATCACGTCGGCCAACACCACCCCCGCCCCACCACCGCGGAAGTTCAACAGCACGACACCGATCGCGACACACACCATGACAGCAGCCGCGATTCGTCGGACACCTGGCCGGTGCCAGTAGCCCTGCCGGTCCGGCATAGACGGCTCCACGGGATCGGCGGGAAAATTAACCCGCACGTCCGGAAACTTCGCGATTTGGCGACCGCGGAGGCCGGTCAGGGCCAGTTCCAATCGTTCATCAAGGTTTTGAGGCAGACGAGAATTCATGGGTCACTCCTTAGTTTGACTAGGCTTCAAATCGGACAGCGCTTCACGTAATTGCTGCCGAGCTCGATGAATTAGCACGCCAACTTCGTTGGCGTTGGTCTCCATTTGCCCGGCGATCTCAGCATAGGAGCGTTCCTCCACACAGCGGAGCCAAAACGCGGTCGCTTGCCGATCAGGGAGCTTCGCTAGCTCCTCGCAGAGCCGATCCATGAGCTCGTTGAGTTGAGCGACCTGAGAGGTCACGTCCTGACAGGCGATCCGTTCCACGGCATCGCCGGAAGCGATGCCCAGAGAGGCCGCACGTCTGCGACGCCGCAAGTGATCGATCGCCCGACGGACGCTGTACCAGCGTAACAGCGAGGGCCAATCGTTGACCCTCCGTCCTCGTGTCTGTTGGTACGCTTCCAGGAACACATCCTGGTAGCAATCCTGCGCTGCCGCGTGGTCGTTTAGAACACGAAATACCGTGCTCCAGACCATCGGCCCGTGTACTCGACAAAGTTCGTCCCAATCGTGTGGCTTCACTATCTGGACACTCCCTACGCATCGGTCAGAACTATTCACGCTTGCCGAGCAGGAAATATTACGAGAAACGCTGGAATACTGGTCCGCAAGACGAGCCCACACGCGACGAAGAGCTGCGCGACGGCTGGCGTGCGCCGCGCAGCGCATTCATTCGTCGTAGGCCAGCCAGGTTGCTGGGCCTTTTCAAGAGACATTCGGGCGGGCTCATTGTCTGCGCCCCCGGCTGGAATCGGCACCGCCTGCGGTCGGGCGAGGGAACGGCGAACTGCTAAGAGCTGAGCAGCAGGTCCGACACACCGAAGCATTTCTCAGCCATCGCCGAGTGCGACTCCTGCATTGTTACCTGAGGATGGCTGCGAAAGTGGCAACGGGATTTGAACTCAGCAACTCATTGCTTGAGAACAAGTTGCTGCCGATCATCGGGCCACGGGCCCGAACTCGACTGATTGTTTGAACCCGATTGACGGGCTGGGAGATCAATCGCAAAGCGTTGTTGCTAAACGAGAAACGGCTCTTCGCATACGGAGCGCGAAGAGCCGTCCATGCTTCAAAGTCGGGGCGACAGGACGGCTATTGAACTTTTCGTGGTTGGGGTCAGCCGCTGGGATGGGGGCATTCGCCGACGAATTGGATCGTAACCGAAATTGACAAAAACTCTTACGAACCTCGATCGTCAGTATTTCTTCATTTCGACGGCGAGCCAAGCGCGGGCGTAGGCCCACCAGGTGTCGGCGGTACGTGCGGATACGCCGAGGACTTCGGCACATTGAGCGAGGGTAACCCCGCCGAAATGCCGCAACTGGACATGGTCGGCAAGTTGCGGGTGCGTCAGGGCCAGCCGCGACAGGGCGTCGTCCAGGGCCTCGACCGCGTCGTCCGGCGGCGGGCTGACCAAATCGTCCGATTCGAGATCGACACGCCGCCCGCCTCCGCGTTTGGCGGCATTACGAGCGCGGGCGCGATCGACGAGGATGCGGCGCATGGCCTGGGCGGCGGCCTTCAGGTAGTCGCTCTTCGTTGCGAACGAGCGCTCGCCGCCGAGCTTCAAGAACGCCTCGTGGACGAGCGCCGTGGCGTCGAGCGTCTGTCCCAGCTTTTCCGAAGCGAGTTTCGCCGCCGCCAGCTTGCGAAGTTCGTCATACACCTGGGGCAAGAGTTCGGCGGGCCTCACTTCTTTTCCGCCTTCTTCAGCAACTCGCCCACGTCGGCCCACAACTGGGTGAACATCTTCTGTTCGTCTGCCGGGAGATTGGCCAGGGCCGTCGCGTCGCGGATGCCGGCGAGATCCAGGTCCTGCTGCCAGTGCTTCATCTGCTGCGGCACGGCGGCACGGGCGGGGGGTTGGCCGCTCTCCAGTTGCTTGGCCCACAAGACCAGCTCGGCGCGGAGCCAGTCGAGGACCTGCTTCCGCAGGCGGACCCGTTCCTTGTCGTCGAGCTTGGCGGCGTCCTCGCCCAGACCGGCGGCGGCGAGGGACGCATAGCAAGCGGCGTTGTAGCGATAGCCTGTTTTTGGGTCGTCGGCCAGCTTGGGGTCGGCGGCGAAGGCGTCGGCGTACAGACCCGCGGACGCGCGATACCGCTTCTTGGTCGCGCACAACTCGGCGAATGCGAGCCGCTCGCCGTTGGTCGTCGGCTTGTAGTCACCCTTTAAGAGCGCGGGAAGTTTGTCCAACAGCGCCGTCAGGCGCTGGGCTTGCGCGAGTCCAGATTTGGCCTGGACAAAATCCGGTATGAGTTCAAGTGCCTTACGAAACTCGGCCTCCGCCTCCGCCGGCCGACCCATCCCCAACAGGTGGCGGCCCAGGTTGTCGTGGATCAAAGCCAGGTTGTTGGCAAATTCGGTGACGGCGGGTTCGGCGTCGACCAGCTTCCGGTAAATCTCCTGTGTCTTGCGGTACTCGGCCTCGGCCTCAGCCGGCCTGCCCGTCGCTGCCATCAGGTTGCCGAGGTTGTTGTGGTGGTTCGCCAGGAACTGGCGGTTCTGAACGGAGGCGGGGTTCTCGTCGGTCGCCTTCTGCGAGAGCGCAATGGCCTTGCGGAACTCGGCCTCCGCCCCCGCCTGTCTGCCCGTCGCCGCCAGGATGTCGCCGAGGCCGTGATGGCTGCCCGCCAGCGCGCTGCGGTATTCGGTGACGGTCGGGTTGTCGTCGGCCAGCTTTCGCATGATCGCCAGCGCCGCGCGGAACTCGACCTCGGCTTCCGCCAGCTTCCCGGTGTTCTTCCGCAGGATCGCAAGATTCTGGTGGGTTCGCGACAGGTGTTTGCGGTATTCGGTGACGGACGGGTGGTCGTCGGCCAGTTTTCGATACATCCCGAGTAAGAGTTGGTATTCGGTCTCCGCCTCTGCCGTCTTGCCCGCCATGCTCAGTTTGCCGACGAGGTTGTAGTGGCCGAGCGCCACGCGGCTGCGGAACCGCGTGACGGAGGGGTGTTCGTCGGCCAACTGCTGGTATGCCGCCAACGCCTTACGGGTCTCGGCCTCGGCCTCCGCCGGCTTGACCGTAACCGACATCACGTTGGCACGAGCGAGGTGGGTGTCCGCCAGGCAGAAGCGGAACTCGATATCGGCGGGGTTGTCGTCGGCGAGTTTCCGGTAGATGGCCAGCGCCGTGCGGTACTCGCCGTCGGCCTTCGCCGATTGACCCGTCTCATGCAAAAAGACGCCGAGATTATGGTGGTGGTTCGCCAGGAAGGCCCGCGCCCGGGATTCGGCGGGGTTCTCATCGGCCACCTTTTGCGAGAGGGCAATCGCCCGGCGGTACTCGGTTTCCGCCTCCGCCGGCTGGCCCGTCGCCGCCAGGACGTCGCCCAGGCCGTGACGGCTCCCCGCCAGGTCACTACGGTATTCCGCGACGTCGGGGTAGTCATCGGCCAGTTTTGCCGCAGTGCGATCGCCTGGCGGAACTCGGCCTCCGCCTCCGCCGACTCGCCAGTGTGCGACAACAGGCCGGCGACGGTGTCGTGGCTCTCCGCCAGGTTACTGCGGTATTTGGCGATTTCGGGGTTGGCGTCGGCCAGTTTCCGGACGATCGCCAGGGCTTCGCGGCACGCGATCAGGGCATCTTGTTTGTCGCCAATCTCCTGGGTCAGTGCGCTCAGGTCGTGAGTGGCTTTGGCCAGGCGCTCCAACGATTCGGTGCGGGTGTCGCGGTCGGCCTGGAGGCGCGTGCGGAGCTCGCGGAAGAACTCCAGCGGCTCTTTCAGGAGTTCCTTGCGCAACGACTCCAGAGCCGGGTTGTTCTTGAGGGCCTCGTTCTTCGACACGACGTCGCCGAACCGCCTCACGGCCTCGATGGCCTGGGTCTCGCGGGCCAGCACCTTGGCCTGCTCGTCGGCCAGCTCGCGGTTCCGCGCCGCCACCTTGGCCTGCTCGTCCGCCAACTCGCGGTTTTTGACGGCCAGTTCGCGGTTGGCCTGGACTTGCACCCCAATCACGGCTGCCACCCCGACCAATAGCGCGAGAACCACGATGGACGCGGCCAACATGGGGCCGCGATGCCGCCGAACGAATTTCTTCAACCGATACGTGGCACTCGGCGGCGCCGCCTGCACAGGCTCGCCGCTCAGGTAACGCAGTACGTCTGCGGCGAAGCCGTTGGCCGTCTCGTAACGCCGCGCGCGGTCCTTCTCCAGCGCCTTCATCACGATCCAGTCCAGTTCCCCACGCACCTGTTTCGTCAACTTCAATGGCTCGGTATGACGGCACGCTGCCAACGACGGCAGCGTGTCGGTCGAACTCAGCCGGGCGCTGGGTCGTGGCGGTTCTTCCTCGCGAATGATTCGACGCATCTCGTCCCAGGCGGCTTCCTTGAATCGTTTCCGTTCCAGCGGCGTCGTGCCGGTGAGCAACTCGTAAAGCACCACCCCCAGCGAGTAGACGTCCGATCGCGTGTCCACGTCGACGTTGTTCAATTGCGCCTGTTCCGGCGACATGTACAGCGGGGTCCCCAGAACCGACTCGTGGGCTGTGTGCAGCGTCTTCTCCGTTAGCGACTGATGCATCGCTTTGGCCAGGCCGAAGTCAATGATTTTCGGCACCGGCTTGTCGTCGTAGGGCGCGACGAGAATGTTGGATGGTTTGAGATCGCGGTGGATGATCCCCTTCTGATGGGCGTGCTGCACCGCCTGGCAAACTAGCGTGAACAATTGCAGCCGCTCCGGCACACTCAGCCGTGCCGCATCGCAATACTCGGTGATCGGCACGCCCTTGACATACTCCATGACGAAAAACGGGCGACCCGTTTCGGTCAGCCCGCCGTCAAGGACTTTGGCGACGTTCGGGTGGTCCATCACGGCCAGTGCTTGGCGCTCGGCCTCGAAGCGGGCGATGACGCTCTTGGAGTCCATGCCGGCTTTGATGAGCTTCAACGCTACCTTGCGGCGAACGGGCTGCGTCTGCTCGGCAACCCAAACCGCGCCCATGCCGCCTTCGCCGATTTGTTCGAGGAGCTTATAGCGACCGGCAATGACCGCGCCAGGTTGTTCATTGCGGACATAGGCCCCCGTCAGTTCCGGGACGGGCTGGTCAAGCAACGGGTGAGACTGGAAGTGCGCGTCCAGTAATTGATCGATCCGCTGCCGCACGTCGGGTCGACCGACGCATTCGCGGTCCAACAGAGATGTCCGTTCTCTCTGGTCGGCCACGGCAACGGCAGCCACGAATAGATCGAGTTCGTTCATCAGAATCGTCCTCCGATCACTCAGCGTAATCCGGCAACGAAAGGCGCAGTCCCCGCGAAAAGCAATTCGCGATTTGCTTTTGCGAAGGTAATCTAAAGTCTCTTAGTTGTATTGCGGGTCAGCGGAAAATGAGCTGGCACACGACAATTGAACTGGAGTAGTGGTTGCCAATCGCGAAACTGCCGACGGGATTTGAACTCGCTAACTATCTACGAGCACATGGGTTACGGCAGTTCAGCGAGTTGTCATGTTGCAATCGGCCGGCAGTTTGAACGTGATTCTGGGCCCGAAAACCAGGAAGAAAAACCCTGCAACTCCAACAAAAACGCCCTTCGACGTATTTGCCGAAGGGCTCGTTTCTGAAAAAAGTCGGG
>JAWXBP010000265.1 GCA_034440135.1 Planctomycetia bacterium | reverse complement strand
GTTAGGCATCGCGCCAAGGGCCTGAACGGTACGACTGGGCAAAGTTTCTAAAGTATCAGCCTCGGTTTTATCGAAAGTACCATTCGGAAGGCTTGTTCTCACACGGCCGCAACATGCAGTTCGTCGCGGTCGCCGCAGGTGGGAACGAGTAGCAGGGGGGTCCTGCCTACAAAGCCGTGGACGACCATCGGTCGCCTGCGCGCTCCGCTCCCAAAGCGGTGCGCGTCGGCCCAATTGGACGCCGGCCTCCCCTGCTCCGCGCTTCGCCGAGTGTCGCCAGGTAGTCAGGGATTATCCGTACTAGAGCGGTTGAACCTGCCGTTCCCCATTTTACGGATTTTCACTGACTTCCAATTGGCTGTTAGCCGATGGTGACTGTTAGGGCGCGGGCCAGAGGGAACTGAGCCACAGCCGAGCAAACTGAGTGAAATTGTTGGAGAGCCCCGAACCCAGATGTTTTCCACCGCCGCACGAAGCTTCGCATCCCACAGCCAGCCCGAAGGATTGATGCGAAGCCAGCCGGCGAGAGAACAAGGGGCCGACCAATTGGTTCACGCCAGGACACCGCCTGGAAGAACCAACACCCGAAACCATAGCGAATGTGAAATGGAGAGCCCGCGATGAAGGTCTTCACGACAGGTCAAGTCGCAAAAATCTGTAAGGTCGCCCCGCGCACCGTCAGCAAATGGTTTGACTCGGGACGCCTGAAAGGTTACCGCATCCCCGGATCGCAAGATCGTCGCATCCCACGCGAATATCTGATCCGGTTCCTCAAAGAACACGGCATGCCCTTGGGCGACCTCGAAGACGAGGCCATGGCCAAGGTCCTCGTGGTCGGCCAGGATCAACTTCTGATCGAAAACTTGAAGCGCGAACTCCCGCTTGAAAGATCATTCAAGCTGGCGGTCGCCGCCTCGGGCTTCGAAGCCGGCATTCAAGCCGAGAGCTTCCACCCGGATTGCATCATCGTCGATTTCTCAATCGGCCGCACCGAAGCGTTGCAGATCTGCCAGAACCTGCGCCGCAACCCGGAATACGCCGACACGATTCTGATTGCCTTGTTGCCGGACGACGGCAACAGCAACAGCTTCGATCGCTCGACGATCAACGAGACGTTCAAGAAACCGTTCGACGCGGCCCTGTTGGCCGAACGTCTGCGGACCTTGATCGGCGCTCGCAAAGAGCTGGTCTAGTAAGACGACCAGCAAAGCGGCCGCCCCTCTCCAGGCGGCCGCTCATTCGCAGCAAAAAATAATCCCCCGTCGCGGCTAGACCTCCGCGCCGGGGGTTTTTTATTGCGCTAGCGCGAAGTTTGATGCCTCAGCGTATAATTCCGATATGTCACCACTCGAAGACGCTTTGTCATCGATTCGTCAGTTATCCGCCGATGAGAAACGGCGACTGCGGGACTATCTCAACGCGGAGCTCGCGTCGACGGCTGAACAGCCACGTCCCGCCCCATCGGAAACGACGAACCCAACCGCCGCCACCAACTTCGGCTGGGCCCGCGAGTTCGTCGTCGTTCGCGATGACTTCGATGCGCCGCTCGAGGATTTTCGCGAGTACATGTGAGCTACGTGCTCGCCACGAGTTTTCTACGTCTGGTTCGCTGCGAGTAATTTCTAGTACAGCCGCTAAGGTTCGCGACGATGACGAACTCGCCCGAAATCCTCCGCTTCTATCCGAATCGAACAAAGTTGGTGCTATTTGCCGCGGGTTGCAGTGTGGGAGTGACGATGGGTGTGTGGCTTTGTATGCTCACTGCGATTCTCGGAGGCTTGTTCGTCGCAATGTTCGGACTTGCGCTGGTTGTCGTCGTGCTTCAACTGCTGCCGAACAGTTCCTATCTCGAAATTCGAAGCGATGGCTTCACAATGCGCGGCTTCTATCGGGATCATTTGTATCTCTGGCAAGACATCCAGGCGTTCGTTCCGATTTCGATTCATGGAAATCGAATGACGGCGGTCACCTTTACACCCGAGTTCGCGGGACGTGTCTGGGGGCGCAACATGTCTCAAGCCCTTGCCGGTTGCGATGGGGCGATCCCGGAGTACGGTGTTCCCGCAGACAAGATGGCCGACATTCTGAATGAGTGCCTAGCTCGATTTCATGACGCCACGCCTACTGGGTAGTAAGTACAGTAAAGTCTCCGTTAACCAGTACGCTTGGCCACTGCGCTTGCCTGTATTGCAATTCGCAGTACAATTGCTTTGGAGGAAAGCAGCTATGTCCCGTGCCACTCAAAAACGAACCAAGAAGAAAACCGCCCCCACCGGCAGTTCGCTGATGGTCCGACTGGATCAAGAGAGCAAGCAGCTCCTGGTCGAGGCGGCCAAGTTGCGGCATGTGAGCGTGAGTGACTTTGTCCGGCTGGTCACTGTGCCGCAGGCCCGGCGCGAGGTCGAAGCGGCACAGGAACAGACGATCCGCATGACGCCGGAAGAGCAGTTGGCCTTCTGGAACGCGCTGCACGAACCCGTAAAATTAACGCCTGCCCAGCTTGAGTTGCGAAAGGTGATTAGGGGCGAAGCGTGATAGGCGTTCGAATACCTGAAGGATTCTCTTGGGAACTCCTCGCCAAGCGTCATCCTCGCCGCACATTCCATTGCGGCGAACCGGCGGTTGACGCGTGGTTAAAGACGCAGGCCCTACAGAACCAGCAAAAGCGATTGTCGTCGACGCGCGTGCTGTTATCGGCCGACAACCAAATCGCCGGCTTCTACACACTTGCGATGAACCAGGTCGATGTCAGCGAACTGCCCGAGGATATTGCCCGACACCTTCCCAAGCGACTACTTCCCGTCGCCGTATTGGCATGGATGGGCGTCGACTTGAAGTTTCGTGGCCAACTACTGGGTCGAGGGCTGGTCGCGCAGGCAATTCGCACTTGCCATGAGGGCGGCCGAACTTTTCCATTTGTCGCCCTTCTGATCGACTGCCTGAACCCTTCTGTGAAAGCCTTCTACCAGCGCTGGAATTTCCGTGAAGCGCCCGGGCAACCCATGCGGCTATTCCTCAGTGCCGCGGAGTTGGCGGCACTGGTTGAGTAGCGGGGCACGCAAATGAACCAGACGCGGGTTGGAATTCGAGTTTGCCTCATCCCCGCCACCCTCCTCGCCGCCTGGCTCGGCATGCAGCAAGTCCACGAGCTAGGCCACGTCCTCGGCGCCCATCTCACCGGCGGGCGCGTCGAACGAGTCGTGTTGCATCCGCTCAGCTTTTCCCGCACCGACTTGGCGCACAACCCGCACCCGCTCGTCGTGGCCTGGGCCGGGCCGATCTTCGGCGCGCTGGCGCCGCTGTTGATCTGTCTCGCTGCGGAACGGCTCAAGCTGTCCGGCGCATATGTGCTGCGCTTCTTCGCCGGCTTCTGCCTCCTGGCCAACGGACTCTACCTCGGCGTCGGATCGTTCGACCGCATCGGCGATTGCGGCGACTTGGTCCGACACGGCGCGGCGATCTGGCAACTCTGGCTCTTCGGCCTGGCGACCGCACCGTTAGGATTATGGCTCTGGAACGGACTGGGGCCAAAGTTCGGCCTCGGCAAGAACGCGCAAGACGTATCGCGCCGGCACCTCATCGGCGTCGTCGCCGTGAATATCGCCCTGTTGGCGAGTGCGCTCGCCGTGGGCGGTGGTTAAACTGACTGCAAGGCACAAGGCTCTCTGCGTAGCGTGAAGTAGAATTGCATCATGCGAACAGTTGTAACAGAATTCGAATCGCAAGCGGTCGGCGCGCTTGTCAGCTACGGCGACACTGGCTGCAAGTTGGATCTATTCAACCAATGCGCGCTGGCCTTGACACACGAACGCTATTCCAATCAGCTACACGAGTCCGTTTACATATTTGCGAAGCGCCCCGAACTCGGAGCGCAAGTCTTCCTTGACATCTTTCCGATGCCTCAAGCCGCGACCGAGGCAACCCAGGAGTTGGCGTTCTACCACAACCAACGAGCCAACTTCCGCCTGCCGGCTGGGCAACGCTTCAGCGAAGACTTTCTTGCGCCATCCGCCGTCGGGTTTCACTCCCACGAGGCGTTTCTCACGCGCGATGGCCGCACTAGACGGCGAGTCGTTCATCACTTTGTCGGTGCTCACCGCGCCATCCTGCTCGTCTACTCGCGCGACGACGCCGCCTTCCTCGCGAGCCCATTCGTCACCGCCGTGCAATCGGGTCTAAGCCTGCACGACTTGCCGCTCGAGGAGCCATTCCTGCGCACGACCACGAGCTAGACTGCGATCCCTAATCGCCAATCGTCCGCAACCCCCGCTTCAAAATCCGCTCCGTCTCCTTGCATTTCGACTCCTTCCGCCACCGCGCACAAACCTCCCGCACCCAATCCGGCTGCGATTTGCTGGCGTCGTTCAGCCAGTTGCCGACTGAATCCTGCACATACTTCGCCGGATCGGCCTTCAGCGGCGCTAAGATCGGCAGCCCAAGCTCCGGTTCCTGTTTCAATCGCTCGATATGCCGGCACCACACGCCGCGCGGGCGCGTCGATTCACTCGCAAAACGGCGAATGTTCGGATCGTCGTCGAGCGACCACTCCGCCAGCAACGCAATCGCCGTTTCCAACTCCGCGGTCAGATGCTCGCGCACTGCCATCCACGCCGCTTCGCGCACGCCCATGTTCCGATCAGCCGCCAACGGGCGGATGCGTTCCAGCCGTTCGCTCAGCCTCAACGAATCGCACTTGCCGACAAGATACGCGCCCCACGAGCGCACCACGTCGGACGGATGCGAGATCAACGCTCGATAAGGCTTGGCGAATTGCCGCTTCCCGCCAAACGCGGACGCCAGCACGCCGCCGATGGCGACCATGTCCTTCAACGTCGTGCGCTGGGAGTTCGCCTCCAACGCCCGGCCGACCTCCGGCAAATGCGCAATCCAGTCGTGTTTGGCGAACACAACCTCGGCCAACCGTGTCTGATCGACCACCAGCCATTCGCAAAGATTAACCGTCTCGATCCGCCCCGCGTCAAGCAATGCGCGCACCTCACGCGGCACGTCGCGCGTGGTCCGCGCGCCTTTGCGTTGGAGGATCGAATCGGGAATGTTAGTATGGTCCATTGGATGTCACATGTTGTTGCGATGCGGATTTGCGCCATAGTCTCCTTTCGCTCCGCGAAAGGCCGCCCTTTCGCGGAGCGAAAGGAGACTATGTTCGTTGCCGCCTCATCAACCTTCTTATCGCCCACGGCCAGACCACGGTCAACCACGATGCGGAACGCCACTGTCGACGCCCTCCACCTCCATCCCACCGACAACCTCGCCGTCGCCACGCGGTTGCTGGAATCAGGCGAAGCGATCGAAGTCGCCGGCGGAAAGGTGAAGCTACGCGAATCGGTTCGGCTGGGGCATAAGTTCGCCGTCGCGCCGATCGCGAAAGGAGAACGCACTCGCAAATACGGCCAAACGATCGGCTTCGCCACCGAGCCGATCGAACCCGGCGCATGGATTCATACGCACAACTGCGCCGCGGGCGAGTTCGCGCGCGACTACGCGTTTGCCCAGGAAACCCCGCCCGATCCCCAGCCGTTGGAAGGTTACACGTTCCAAGGCTATCGCCGCGCCGATGGCCGCGTCGGCACGCGCAACTATGTGGCCGTGGTGTCGTCGGTGAATTGCTCCGCCACGGTTTGCAAATACGTCGCCGAGCGGTTCAATCGCGACTTGTTGAAACAGTTCCCCAACGTCGACGGCGTCCTGCCGATCATGCATCAAACCGGTTGCGGCATTCAATACGGCGGCGAGGCCCACCAGATGCTCGCGCGAACGCTGGCCGGGTTCGCCAAACACCCGAACGTCGGCGCGTACTTGATCATCGGTCTCGGCTGCGAGACTGGCACGATCGGCTACCTGATGGAGCATGAAAAGCTCGTGCAGATCGGCGGCCCGACGCCGGTGCGCCCGCCGGCGATCAGCATGCAAGACGTCGGCGGCACGGCGGCCGCGATCGAGGCAGGCATCCAGCAACTCGCCGCGCTCCTGCCTCGCGCCAACGACGTGCGCCGCGAAACGGTGCCGGCCTCCGAGATCGTCCTCGGTCTCAATTGCGGCGGCTCTGACGGCAATTCCGGCATCACGGCGAATCCTGCGCTCGGCGTCGCAAGTGACCTGCTCGTCGCAGCCGGCGGCACCGCCATGCTGGCCGAGACCCCGGAAATCTACGGCGCGGAACATCTCCTCACGCGTCGCGCGAAGACGCGCGCCATCGGCGAAAAACTCGTCGAGCGCATCAAGTGGTGGGAACGCTACACCGGCCTGTTCGGCGTCAGCATGGACAACAACCCCTCGCCGGGCAACAAAGAAGGCGGCCTCACCACGATCTACGAAAAATCACTCGGCGCCGTCGCCAAGGCCGGTTCCACGGCCCTCGCCGGCGTGTACGAATACGCCGAACCCGTCACCGCCCGCGGCATGGTCGTCGTCGATACGCCCGGCTTCGATCCCGTCAGCGTGACGGGTATCGTCGCCAGCGGCGCGAACGTCGTCTGTTTCACCACCGGCCGCGGCAGTTGCTACGGCTGCCAACCAACGCCGTCGATCAAGATCGCCTCGAACACGCCAATGTACGAGCGCATGCAAGCCGACATGGATCTCAACGCCGGCGAAATCCTCCGCGGCGAACCGATCGCCGACGTCGGCAAACGCATCTTCGATTTGATTCTCGAAACCGCCAGCGGGCGAAAAACCAAGAGCGAAGAACTCGGCATCGGCGCATTGGAGTTCGCCCCCTGGAACGTGGGACCGACCCTGTGAGCGAAGCGAAGCGTGTCATCGTGCTAAGCGTCGATCGCCTGCGCACGCAGTTCCTCGGTTGCTACGGCAACGCCTGGATCGCCACGCCGGCCATCGATCGTCTGGCCTGCGAATCGATTGTCTTCGACGACGCGCACGCCTCCGGCCCAAACTTGACGGACTTCTTTCAATCCGCGTGGCATCCCGCGGCGCGTGAGTGGATCGCCGGCGCCACGTCGACGTTCATTTCTGACGATGCGGAAGCCACGGCGCTCGCCGGCGCGGCCGGATTTGCGGAGGTCATCGAATTGCCATCAGGCGTCGGCGCAGCGCAGGCCGAAGATTTGGAAGAAACGCACCTGGCCAGCGTGTTCGCCGCGGCGACCGAGCAACTCCTTCAAACGCCGCACGAAGCGAACCTGTTCTGGCTGCACATCGGCTCATTGGGACAGGTCTGGGACGCCCCGCGCGCCTTGCGCGAACGCTACCACGAAGACGACGACGCACCACTACCGGAGTTTGTCGAACCACCCTGCAAACTGCTCGCCGCCAACTTCGATCCCGACGAACGCTGGGGCTGCGCCCTTGCCTACGCCGCGCAAATCTCCACGTTCGACGCCTGCCTGGACTTGTTCCTCGAACAACTGCGCACTTCCGCGCTTTGGTCCAACGCGACGTTCCTGCTCTGCGGCGTACGCGGCTATCCCCTCGGCGAACATCGCCGCGTCGGACCGTTCGATGAATCACTGTACGGCGAATTGCTGCATGTCCCCTGGATCATGCGGCTGCCCAGCGCAGCGCAAGCGCAGCAGCGCCGTCCCGAATTGACATCTGCCGAAGACCTCGCGGCAATCATCCACGGCGCAGCGCCCACGGCGCGCGAACGGTTGACCTTTTCGAGCGCCGAAGAGGAAACCGCGTTGCGCACCCGAGAATGGTTCCTGCGCCGCACAATCCGCGCAGGCGAACCGCGCGTCGAACTCTACGTAAAACCCGACGATCGCTGGGAAGTCAACAACGTCCACGACCGCTGCCGCGACGTCGTGGAAGAGTTGCTGGCCGCGCCTATCCAGTCCCTCCCATCGCCGGGTCGCTGATCGACCACCGCCCCGTTTCGACGCGGCCAGCGAAGCGCTGTTGGTAGCCGGGGTTGCCACCGATCGTCACACTGAAATCGTACCAACCGTGATCGTGAGCCGACTCCACAACCAACGTGGCGGCCTGGCCCGGACCGAGAAACCGCTGTTCGTCGGCGCGTCGGTAAGTGGAATCGCTGACGACGAACGGAAGTTTCCGCGTGTGGTCGCGATTACTCAAGTGAATCGCCACGTGCCCGTTCGCCGGATCGTCGACGCTGGCCGTGGGGAATCGCTCGATGCGTACGTCTGCCTGCGGATCGGCCGGGGAACCCTGGAACTCTCGGTAAAACCCGTTCGGTCCATGCACAGCAAAGTTGTATTTCCCGTCGGTGAAGTCCGCGATCGTCCACGCGTCCTCCAGATGTTCACCTGCTGACAGCGCGTAGTTGCGCACCGCCATTTCGCCGTCCGCGCTCCGCGCGAAGACGATAAACGGCGAGCCAGCCGCTGCCTCGCCGAATTGCTGTTTGCCCGCGGTGAACCGGATCACGAATTGTCGGCGATCCTCGGACAAACTGCCGTCGACCGCCAGCTCGTACGGCAGCGGGCTCGATTTCCTCACGCCGACTTCTTGCCGCGGCATGAAGGGAGACTTCGCCACATCGTTGCGCAGTTGTTCCACTTGCTCGGCGCTCAAAGCCTGAAACCCCGCCGGCAGTTGCTTGAACTGAGCGCGGTGAATCCCTTCCACGACTTCATCGCGATCGAGCCGCAAGGCGTCGGGCGTCTTGTCGCCGGAGAATGGCTGGAACGACGACGTCAAATCGCCGCACACCGCGCGCCGCCACGCGCTGATATTTTCGGGTCTTCGCCAGAATCTGTGGGTGAATTGACGACGAGTTGGCGGGGCGACGGTTGGATTTTATGAGGCATGGCAGGGTGTTCAAGGGTTGGGGAAG
>JAWXBP010000264.1 GCA_034440135.1 Planctomycetia bacterium | reverse complement strand
GCCGCAGTGGATTTCTAATCAAGCCGTGCTGGGGCTAACCGCGATAGTCAGCCGCGGCCAGCGTTTGCACACGTCGAACGTGATCGCCCCAAATTATTCCAACCCATACAGCCCCGCCAAGGGCACTGTTGCTCCGCCGGCGCGGCCGAGGGTGCTGCCGCCGGGCAGAAATCGCGGCTCGACCATGAAACTGAAGCCGACGTTGTCGCGGTTGTGATCGACGTTGAGACCCATCGTCATCAGGAACGATTCACCGACCCGCGTCAGTTGCACGTTTTGGCCGATGCTGCCGTTGCCGCCGACGTCGACTGCGGTGCTGATCGCCGAGACCCATTTGGGGCTCATGCGATAACTGTACGAGGCCATCACCACCTGGCTGTTGATCGGGCCTTCCAGCGAGTGGAAGCCGACGTATAGCCCACCCTTGGGCGGGCGATTGAGGAAGCCGCCGATCGTGGCGATCTGCTGGCCGTCGAGGAAGAAGTCGAAGATGCCGTCCGAGAGCAACGTGAAACGGTCCCCCACGTGCCAGCGGAAGTTGTAGTCGACCAAGCCGATCGGCTCGCCGAAATTGTCCTTGTCGTTCTTGGGGAACCACGTGGCGTTTGTATCGAGCACGATCCAATCGATGATCCGGCGATTGGTCGGCAACCCGCGTTTGGTTTGCCAGCGTTGCTTGACGCCGAACCGTACCGCCATCAGGTCGTCGACGGTTTCCGTCGAAGGGCTAGTGACCCAACTGCCGAGTCCCGTGCGGACCGCGTAGAAGCGCTCCTCGAATCGCGCCGGTACCGGCGCCGGGCCGCCGAAGGTGTTGAACGCGAAACGCCGACGGAAATGTTCAATGGAATTGTCGTCGAGCTGTTCGTAGAGCGGCAGGTCGTCGAGATCGCGGTTCGTATCCGAGTAGGCGAACTCGCCGTCGAACACGACTTTGTGCGACATGCCGTGCAGGTTCAATAAACCGCTTTCGACCGTGGGATCGACGGTCCAGAACGGAATACTCGCCCGCACGCCCACCTGGCCGTAAGCCCGCTGCGTGTCCTCCAGATCGACGTCTTCGCCCCAATGGCCGAGCTCGCCGAGCGCGTAGGGAACGAATTTGAATCCGCCGGCCTGCAGCGGCAAATCGATTTCTTGCCGCGTGACAATCTTCTCGCCCCCGGCCGACGTGCCGCCATCGGCGGTTTGTTCCCAAGGCAAGAAGCCGAACTTGGCGCGATCGACCGGATCTTCCGGCGTATTGGTCACGCGGAACTTGCTGAGCGACGCCTGCGTGTGCGCGTGCCAGGTCAGCAAATTGCCGAACAGAGATTGCCCGAGCAGAAAGTGATCGGCCCTAGGCAGTTGCTCGGTCTCCGTGAAGAAGTCGTTGATCCGCGTACTCGCTGTCAGGTTGAACGACTGGTTCACCCAGAGTTTTTTCAGCTCGAACCCGGTCGTTTCGTCCTTCAGCTCGTCCCATTCGTTTTCGTAGTACTCTTCGAGAAAATTGCGATCACTGATCCAGCCCAACTCGCCGGTGAACTGCAAGTCCCACGGCAACATCTGGCGATGGTGACCCAGCAATCGGTAGCGATAATCCTTGCCGGTCGTGATTGCCGGCCGGTCGCTGCCCAGATTGTCGGTGTCGTGATCGTCGATGCCCCAATAGTCGAAGAAGCCGAAATGGGGACCACCGTAGCCGAGCAGCCGCGGACCTTCGTAGCGAAATTCCGTGCCATGCCCGAAGCCGCGCTCACTCAACCAATCCGCGCTGACGTTCCACTTGGTACCCGGCGGCGGATTCTCGATGCCCAGAATCTGATAAACGTCGAACTCGCTCAGCACCTGGTTGCCGAAGATGCGGTCCGTCTTGAACTGCAAACTGTTGATGTAGTAAGTCGGCTTTTCCAGATCGGTGGCGATCTTCGGCCAGTACAGCACCGGCACGTCGCGCATGTACAACACATTGTGGTGGCTCGTCGCCAGCCGTTCATGTACGTAGAGCGGTTCTTGCGTCTGCGGATTGATCTCTTGCTGCCCAGTGACCGGATTCACAACCGGCGTTTCGACGTCTTGAAAGTAAACGCTGGACCCTTGCAGCCGATACGCGGGGCGTCCCATCCGGCTGCCGCTCAGCCAGGCGTTCGTGGCGTGGAAACGATTCGCGCCGAGTTGCTGCAACACGTCCGCTTTGAGGCGGAGGATGCCATTGAACTGCAGGCCTTGCGTTTCGACACCCGCGAATTGCGCCGCCTCGGCAGGCGACACGCTGGGTGTCAGCATCTCCGCGTTAAGCACCACGCCGACGTTGTTCCGCACGTCGAAGTACATGCGATCCGCGTAGATGGTGCGGTCGCCCTGCTTGAAGACGATGTTGCCTTCCAGATACAGCTCCAACGGCGCCGTCTCCGGCTGGATCGCCTCTTCGCCGCCGGCCAGGCTGCTTTCCTGGATGCCTTGCGTCCAGACGACCAGGTTGTCGGTGTAGATATCCACCGCCCCGGTCGCGACGACGCCGTCGATAATAAAATTGATGCCGCCGGTGATGATGCCGACGGTCTCCGTTCCGTCGGGATTGGTCACAAACTGCGCCTGCGGTGCGGCGGTGTTGCGCGGATAGACACGTACGCGCCGCATGCCCGGCGGAATGCCAGCCCCCGGTGACGGCAGTCCCAGTTGCTGCACGGTGACCGCTTGGGGAGTTTCGCCCACGACAAATTCCGTGCGTTGAATGACGTTCGTCGGCGCATTCGCAGGTGGTTCGATTGCTTGAGGCGCGCCGCTCGCGATCCACCCTTCTTGCTTGGCGCCATTCGCGGCAAGCAATCTTGGTTCGCGCCGCGCCATGCCGCGCGCGAAGATCGCCGGTTTCTCGCGCGGCTCGCTGCCGATATTGGGCGTCTCCACATGCATCAGCGCCGTGGACGAGAATTCGCCGAGCCACGATTGATCCGTTACACGCGCTGGCTGCCCGCCGTTCTGGTAGGTGAAGTCGACGTTGCCTTCGAGATACGCAATGGCCAAGGCGTGGCGATTGGTGAAATCGCCTTCGCGCTTAATCCACAGTACGGCCTCCTTCGCGTGTCCGTGGACGCCTCCTTGCTTGACATCGACGCCGCCGGTCAGCCACCAGACTTCATACGCGCCTTGTTGCCAGCGATAGCCGTTGGGCGCGGCGAAGTACACCGAATCCCAAGGTTGCGAGCGAGGAAGTTCAATTTCCGCGCCCGTCGCGACCGATACGTAGAGCGCACAGAACAGCCCCATCACTGCGCGCGCAGCCCAAGTGGCGCGACGCGAAAATGCGTCACCGGCGAGCACCAACGATCTCACCAGCACATGCGCAGGCAGTTGGGCATCCTTGCCGAGTCGTAGTGGATCAGCAGACCAGCAGCGCCATCGCGCTGCCTTTCGCCTGCTCACCCGCTTCCTGGAAATTTGGCGGCGGATTATAGGAGCGTGCCGCGCGGGGGGTCAAGGCGGCTTCCGGGCCGGAAACGTGCACCTAAGTCGTTGTTTCTGGGGGGCTTGCGACGCCCCTGTATAGACCCCATAGCCACTGCGTTCCCACCGCCGCCGCCAGGCAAACCACCGACGTGATCGGCGCCCGCATCCGCATGTCGGTCCAATAAACCGTGTGGACGGCCATGAAGGTGAGCGTCAGCAACAGCCCAAACAGCCACGGCGATTGCCAAAGCCGCCGAGATCGCCCGAGTTGCCAGAGACCGGCCAGAGCGTATGCGAAGAGTGCGAAGTACCACGCTCCGATTGCATAGCGCATGCCCGGCTTATCTGACGGCTCGATGGGTACGAGTCCCCAGAAACGGCGCAGTCGGTAAAGGCAGGCGCGGAGAAAACCGCCGGGATCGTTGGCAATAGTATCGAGCGCCGCATCGTACAAAGCATTATCCGCGGCCACCTCCGGATACGGCGTCGCGCCGAGCGGAGCGATCCATACGCTGCGACCATATGCCATTTGGTTCCGCACGACGCCCGACCGCCGCCAAACCGCATCGATCTCCGGCTGGAGGAATCGGGCATTGTATTCCGGCCAATTGGCAGCTTGCTGTAACTCGCCGCGCAGGGAAGCGTAGTACAACCAGTTGTTGCCCAAGTACAGTGTGTAGCCGCCATGCGTCGTGCCGACGATGGGCTGGCCGAGCAATCGATAATTCCGGGCCGTCCAGACGCCGAGGATGGAAACCAGCATCACGGCGCAACACGATGCGACGAGCAAGCGGCGACGCATCGTTGGCGCCGCAACATTCACTTGGCGCATTGCCAGCAACGCCAACGTGGATAGCGCCGCAAAGGGCAGAAACGTCGGCCGGCACAAACAACTGAGCGACAAGACGACGCCGCACCAAAATCCGCGCGGCACGCTTGGCCGCTCCCATGCGCCGGCCAGTGCATCGAGCGCCGCGACGGCCAACAGCGTCGCGAGCGTTTCCGTCATGATCAGCGCGGATTGATTCAGCAAGATCGGATCGACCGCCACCAGCGCGCCGGCCAACAGAGACCAGTTGCCCAACCGTAGCTTGACGCCGAGCCGCGCCGTTTCCCAAACGGTCAGCACGCCGAAGATAAGGTGCCAGCGGATCGCCAACAGCGGGCGCCCTTCGTCGTAGGCCCCGGTCGCCACCAACACCAGCGGATAGAGCGGCGGGCGATAGGCAACATACCCGTCGGCCGCATACTCGCCATGCATCGCGACGCTACGCGCCCATTGCCGATAAGCATCCGGATCAGCGGCCAGACGATCCTGCCAAGCCAGCAACACGCCGCCGCGAACGAGCGCGGCGAACAGCAAGAGCGCGATCAACGCCCGCCACGAATAAGTTGGAGCGTGATCTTGATCGCCGGGGGCTCTGCTTAGCATGCCGGCAATTCTATGTTTGGCGGGAGAGTGAGCAAACCTTCGAGACCGTAGAAAAAAGCAACGTAACGCCTTTCAGGGCCATGGTGGCTCCGCTCGTCGGTCGATTGGTTCGGGAGCGAACCCTATACTTGGTATGCTTTGCAAGCATACAGAAATATGGTGGAGCAAAAGCCGTGAAGTCAAATCCCGCTGTAATCCGACTCAATCGCACGGAATCGATCGCCTTCGTCAATGCGTTGTTGAAGCCTGCGCCGCCGAACTCGGCGCTGAGAAAGGCCTGGCGCAAGTATTGCAAAACAGTTCAATCGCGATGAACGGTACGTGCGCGCCGCACATGGGCGACAGCTCGGTCCTCTACAACTAGCCGTGTCCTGACAAGCTATCTCTTACTTGACGTCCACGAACAGGATATCGTCAGATCCGTGCATCGTCGCAAAGAACGGCATCTTTCTTGATACAGGATTTCGCTTGCGAAGTGTTGTGACTGCCGACTCAATCAATTCTATAAAACGCGCTGCAACAAGATACTCCGCTAACTCGGAGGCAATCTGCAGCGCGAGCGGTTGATCGGGACCGTAGTTCTTGCGGAACGCTGCTTGCACCGTCTCCATGTCTGTCAATACGAAAGGCTTTTCCGTTTCGCTGTCCCAGGACGCTAGCCAATCCCAGTCGAGCCCGTTCGCCTCACCTGCTCTCTTGTAGCCGAATGCGTCAAAGTGCCAGCGATCCGTGTTGATCGTGAATCCATTCATCTCGCAATAAACGGCGCCCTTGACCTTTTTCTTAATGTTGATCGCCAGAAACGCATCGAGATAGTCCACAACCTTCTTTCGTTGATGGAGAAACGTGCGTCCCACAACAGCGTGAAACGGCGTTTTTCGAAATGCGCGCAGCGATCCTTCCGCCGAGGCTATGAAATCCGCGACGCGATTGCCTGACATGCACATGCCGAACTCGGAATTGATTGCTCCCATCATTCCAATCCATAAGTCAGGGTTTTGAGTTGATATTCGTTATGCCAGCAACTCCCCCAGCACCCGCCCGCGACTAATCGGCAGCGGCCGATTCAGCCGATCGTAGATCAGCGTTTCCGGGTCGTGGCCCATGAGGTGGTGAATCGTTGCCGTCATATCTTCCGGCGTCACCAGGCCGTCGCGGACTTCGCCGCCGATCGCGTCCGAGGCGCCGTGGACGTAGCCTTGTTTGACGCCGCCGCCGGCGAGTGCCATGGAGAAACACATGCCCCAGTGATCGCGGCCGCCTTGGGCGTTGTGACGCGGCGTGCGGCCGAACTCGCCGGTCCAGACGATGAGCGTGTCTTCAAACATGCCGCGATCGAGCAGGTCGGTGACGAGCGCCGAGTACGCCAAATCCATCGGCGGCATCAACGCGTCTTTCAAGCGCGCGGCGTTGTTGGCGTGCGTGTCCCATAACGGGTTCGGGCCCATCTCTTCCGGCGTGCGGGTCCAATTCACTTGCACGAGCGGCACGCCGGCTTCCAGCAAGCGCCGCCCGAGCAATACGCTCTGCCCGAAACGGGTGCGGCCGTAGCGCTCACGCGTGTCGGACGATTCTTGCTCCAGGTCGAACGCATTCCGCGCCGTGCGGGCGCGAATCAAACTGAACGCCTGGCGCGAGCGATTGTCCCAGCGCAGCAGATTCGGCCGCGCGTCGTTTTCATCGAGGCCGCGATTCACCGCGTTCAGCAACGTGAGCCGCGAATCGAACCGATCGACCGACAATTCCTGCGGCAGCCCCACGCCTGGCACTTGGAAATCGGCTTGGTTCGGATCGCAAACGAGTTGCCAGGGATCGGCGACGCGCCCCAGGAACCCGCCGTCCTGGCCCGGCCAGACAATGCGGCCGCAATTCCAAAGCTCGTCCGGCAGCGTGACCGCGCCGGGGAATACTTCGCCATCGCCGCGGAGTTGCTTTACCACCGCGGCCAAGCTCGGAAAATCATTCGGCGCGCCGGGCTTCGCGTTCTCATTATTCATCGGCGAATGCGGCTGGCCGGTGAGCATGTAGTAGCCGCTGGACGAGTGCGCGTTGTCGCGCGTCGAAACGCCCCGCAACACGGTGAGGTGATGCGCCAACTTCGCCGTCCGAGGCATCAACTCGCCGACCTGCAGGCCCGGCAGCGAGGAGGCGATCGGCTGGTACGCGCCGCGGATTTCCTCGGGGGCCGCTGGCTTGGGATCCCAGGTTTCGTGCTGGGGCGGGCCGCCGGCCATGAACAACACGATGCAGCGCTTGGCGCGGCCGAACGTCGACGCGTGCTGCGAAGCGCTCGAAGCGTGGGGCCACAGGCTCGACATCGCCAGGCCTGCCGCCCCCGTGCTGGTCAGCTTGAGGGCGTCGCGTCGGGTGAATTCGTCGCCAGATGCTTGCTCAATGTTGCGTGCCGAGGGCATGATAGGGGCTCCCGTCGTCGTGCTGGGGCGTCGATAAAGGTCGGCGACGTGAAGTTCGCGCCGCCCCCTGATCGTACCCCACGAAACAGCACGCGGCAATGCAAGCCCAGCTATCCGCCCGAGCCAGCTCTTCACACGAATTGATCAACACATGCGATTTATTCTTGCCCTTGGCATTGCAATTACTCTTTGGACGCACGTGTACGCCGCGCCGCCGCGCTCGCTCGATGATCGCCTGGTGATCGAGTTGGTCGCCACGGAGCCGGAGATCGTCACGCCGACCGGCATCGCCGTCGATCCGCAGGGACGCATCTACTGCATCGAGAGTCACACGCATTTTCGACCGGAAGGGTACACAGGTCCGCCGGCCGATCGCATTCAAGTCTTCGACGATTTTGACGAAACCGGCCGCGCCCGGCGCATCACCACCTTCTTCGAAGGCACCAAGGCCACGATGGGCCTGGCGTTCGACGCCAAGTTCGAATGGCTGTATGTCGTCGCGCGCAGCGAGATGTTTCGCATTCGCGATACCAACAACGACGGCGTCAGCGATGAACGCCAAAGTTTGATGCGGCTCGAAACAACCGGCGAGTATCCGCACAACGGGCTGAACGGGTGCGCGTTCGATGTGCAGGGCCGCGTTTATTTTGGCCAAGGCGAGAATCTTGGCGTCGAGTGGAAGGTCGTCGGAACCGACGGCAAGTCGATCAGCGGCGGCGACGGCGGGCGGCTGTATCGCTGCAATCCCGACGGCAGTGGGCTGGAGCAAATCGCCGAAGGCTACTGGAACCCGTTCGGCCAATGCTTCGATAAGTACGGGCAACTGTTCGTCGTCGATAACGATCCCGACAGTCGCCCGCCGTGCCGGTTGTTGCATGTCGTGCCCGGCGCGGATTTCGGCTATCGCTTCTCGAACGGCCGCAAAGGATTGCATCCCTTCAGCGCGTGGAACGGAGACTTGCCTGGCGCGTTGCCGATGGTGGCCGGCACGGGCGAGGCGCCGAGCAACGTGTTGTCGTACGAAGCGAACAACTTGCCCAGCGACTATGTCGGTAAGTTGATCGTCCCGTCCTGGGGCGATCATCGCATTGATAGCTTCGCGCTGGAGCCGGTGGGTGCAAGCTGGCGCAGCGCCTTCAAACCATTCATCGTCGGTGACGAAGATTTTCGCCCCGTCGGCATCGCCGCGGCGCCGGATGGCTCGCTGGTCGTCAGCGACTGGGTCGATAAATCGTACGAGCTGCACGGCAAGGGACGCATTTGGCGCATTCGCGCGAAGCAGCCAAACGCGTCCAGTGAATCGGCAGTGATCGTGAACGGCATGGCGACGGATGATACGAAAGCGCTGGCCCGCACCGCGCGCGAAACTACGCTCGATCAGACAAAGCTGCTGGAGTTCGCCGGCGAGGAGTTCAGTCCGTTGGTTCGCGCCGAAGCGCTGCGACGCTTGGAACTCACCGCCGACAGCGCGCCCGTCATTTTCGCCGCGAGCAAATCCGCGGATCCCTTTTTGGCCCAGGCCGCGCGACGCCCGTTGATCGCGGCCCGTCGTTATCTGTGGCCGCCGAGTTGGTTGCCGCAGGATGCGTCGCTTCGCCTGACGTACCTGTTAGTCGCGAAGGAATCGCACGCTTCGCCCGATGATGCGTCGATGCGCGCTTGGCTCAGCGACGAGGACGAAGCCATTCGCATGACGGCCGTGCGCTGGGTCGGCGAAGCGCGAATGGAGCGCTTTCGCGCCGAGTTGACGAAGGACCTCGCGCGGCCGGGGCAATCGCCACGCGCGTTCGCCACGATCCTCGCGGCGCTCGAACGGCTCGACGGCGTGAAGCGCGAAGTCAGCGATGAAGACGCCGGCACGGTCTACGTGGCGAAACTGGTCGCCGATCCCAAACTCGATTTGCAGGTGCTACAACGCGCGGTCGCCATGTTGCCGGCCGACGATAAATCACTCAACGCGGAATTGCTCGGCCGTTTGTTCGCCAGCGATCAGGCGCCGGCGCGGATGGCCGCGATTCGTGTGTGGAGCGATCGCAGCCGGGATGACGATCAGGCGAAGCTCGTGGGGATCGCGCGGGATTCGTCCCGATCGAGCGAGGAACGCGCCGCGGCGTTCGCCGGGCTACGACCGAAGCATCCCGCGGACATCGATTGGTCGGTCGACACCGCGCGGCGCGACGATCCTGTGCTTGCCGCTGAAGCGTTGCGCGCTTTGCGCGGCGTGTCAATGTCCGGCGCACAACAAGCTCATATCCGCGAGTTACTAAACCGCAATGACGCGCGGGCTGATTTGGCAAAGCTCGTCCTGGAACCGCCCACGCAGGAAACATCCACCGCCGACCAGGACGTCGACGCCTGGGCGGCGCGATTGATCGGCGACGCCGATCCCGCGGCGGGCGAACGCGTGTTCTTCCACGCGCAGGGCCCAGGCTGCTTCAAGTGCCATCAGGTCTCGGGCCGCGGCGCGAACGTCGGCCCGGATCTGACCGCCGCCGGACGTCAACTCGACCGCCGCCGCTTGATCGCCTCGGTCGTGACGCCGAGCGCCGAAGTCGCCCCGCAGTTCACCACCTGGAACATCGCCACCCATGCCGGCCTCGTGCGCCAGGGCATCCTAGTCGCCGAAGCCGTCGACGGCACGCAGACTTACCTGCAACAAGACGGCGCCAAGTTCGACGTCACCCAGGCCGAAATCGCCGAACGCAGCACGGTCCAGCAATCGATCATGCCGGAGCACCTGGTTCGGCTGATGACGGAGCAGGAGTTCCGGGATTTGTTGGCGTTTCTGACAGCTACGTCGAACTAGCGCGAACTTCGCCGTTCGCGCCACGATAATTACCCCGAAAGCTCATTCCCCGTCGCCAGTCGCATCGCGATCTTGCAAGCCTGGTCGTAGACTTCCAGGTCGAGCCGTTCGCTGGTCGTGTGTGGGTTCATTTGCCCGCAGCCGAGCGTGACCGTCGGGATGCCGCGGGCGGTGAGCCAGTTGGCGTCGAGGCCGCCGTTGGAGATGGCGCGTTCCGGCGTGAGGCCGATCGCGCGGATGGCCGACTCGGCCGCTTGCACCGAGGCGTCGTTTTCCGGAAGTACGAACGATTCGTAATCGAGCCGGCTCGCGATGCTCACCTTGCCGGTCACGCCGTCGACGTTGCGCACCGATTGGGCGGCGCGCTCGAAGGCTTGCTCGAATTCCTTCACCAGGCGTTGGCGGAACTTGGGGTCGTGGCTGCGAGTTTCCGCGCGGAGTGTGACGCGCGAGGTGACCACGTTCGTGGCGCTGCCCCCTTCGATGACGCCGACATTGGTCGTGCCGCGCACGCCGTCCTTGATCACTTCGCCAATCCAGCCATGTTGCTGCAGATCGGCGATGGCCAATCCGGCGATGGTGATCGCGCTGACGCCACGTTCCGGTGCGCCGCCGGCATGGGCCGCCAGTCCATCGACCACGATATCGAGCCGGTAGGCGCCTGTCGCGCCGATGGTCAATTTTTCCGCAACCCCGCCGTCCCAGTTGAAGGCCAGGCGTGGATTACCCAATTTGCCGATATTCGCGCAACGCGCGCCGTGGAGGCCGATCTCTTCTTGGACCGGCCAGAGCAGCGTAAGCGGCGGGTACGGGAGCTTGCGCTCGAAGATCTCGATCACCGTGTTGAGCAGCACCGCCACGCCGGAGCGGTCGTCGGCACCGAGGCCGCTTTGCTTGTTGGCAGAGCCGATCAAGTGCCCGGCCTGGATTGGGCGGGCTCCGACGGCCAGCGGGACCGTGTCCAAGTGCGCCACCAGCAGCCGGCGCGGGCCGCGTAAAGTGCCTGGCAGCTTGCAGATAAGGTTGCCGACCTTGCCGTTGATGGGCGTCCGCCGATGGGCTTGGTCGGTGGAAATCGTGGAGTTCGGGACCCCGACCGCCTTCAGTTTGCCCACGATGTAGTCGACGACCGCTTGCTCTTCGCCGCTGGGTCCAGGAATCGACATCAGTTCCAACACGAGCTTGAGCGCCCGTTTGGACGTGAACATCCCCGGAGTGAGGGGTACGGACTCGAAGATGGGGGCAGCGGGCTGCGGCCGCTTTGGCCGCGAAACAGTCGTGGGGTTCACAGGATCGTTACCTTCTTTCCTCATAAGGGCTTCCGCCATTTTTTCCTATGTTACGACGAAACGATCCCGCCTTAAAGAGTCCCGACATGTTTTTGAGCAGATTCCCCCGGAGAGGAGGCATTTCGCGACTACCGCATCCCCCTGATTGGGCCATCCGGCGTCGGCCGGCGTACCAGTCCGGAGGAACTCGCGCCGGACATTTGACACCCCTAATTGGCACAAATAGAATCGAGAGTCTGTCATCCAATCGGAGAGTAGCGCGCCGGGCAACATTCCAGCTTATTTGGGAGTGGTGATCGATGAAGAAGGTCGAGATGAAGGTCTACAAAGACCGTCTGCTGACTCTGCGTGCTCGGATGCGTGGCGATGTGACTCAATTGGCCGACGCGGCGCTGAAAAAGAATCGGATGGAGGGGAACGGCGAGACCTCGGCGATGCCGATCCACATGGCCGACATCGGCAGCGACAACTTCGAGCAGGAGTTCACCCTATCCCTCATGGAGAATGAGGAAGATACGTTGGACGCCATCGAAGCGGCCCTCGAACGCATCGAGGAGGGAAACTACGGGGTTTGCGAAGAATGCGCAACAAAAATTCCCAAGACTCGCCTGAACGCGATTCCCTACGCCTCGCATTGCGTGAAGTGCGCCGAGATCGCTCAACGGGGATGACCTGCCAAGATTGAGTTGCTAGACTCCGGCCCGCTGGCGATTCGCGGTTATGCGAAGCGCTTGAAGTACTTCTGTCGATTGGCGGCGCGGATTGCGGCCGGGAGCGAAGCTCATGAATGGCGTTCCTCTTTCCCGTTGGATCACCTTTTGGTCCCTGGCCATCGTCGGCTGCGCGCTGGATCTCGCCAGCAAACATTGGATGTTCGATTGGCTCGGCATGCCTGGCGGGCGGCCGTACTGGATTGTCGACGGCATCTTCGGTTTCGAAACGAGCCTGAACGACGGAGCGCTCTTTGGCCTCGGCAAAGGCAAAGTGCTGTGGTTCGCCGGACTGAGCGTGATCGCGGCGATCGGCATTAATTATTGGCTGTTCGTGGCGCGCGCGGCGCTCGATCGCTGGTTGACGGTCGCCCTCGGCTGCATCATGGGGGGCGTGCTGGGCAATCTTTATGATCGCCTGGGACTTTGGGCCCCGGCCGGACTCGATCCCGCGTATGCCCATGCGGTGCGGGATTGGATTCTCTTCCGCTACGGCGAATGGACCTGGCCCAATTTCAATCTCGCCGACAGTTTCCTCGTTTGTGGCGCAGGCATGCTCTGCTGGCATGCCCTCCGCACGGAACTTGTTCAGCGCAAGGCCAGCGCGCAAGCCAACGACAGCGCGGGCGAACAACGCATCGCGGGTGCGTAGCCGAACAACTATTTCGCCGCGCTCGGCGTCAGCAGCATTTCGCGGAACAACGGTTCTTTCATGCGGCTCGTGGAGTTGAAATCGTTGAACCCGACGCGGCAGAACAGCTTCGGCTGAATCCAAACGGCGTCGAGCTTCGATGGAATGAACGGCCGCTCGCGCTTGAGCTCCTGCATCTGCGAGCTGAGCGAATCGTGTACGTCGTCCGGAATGCCATCGGAAATCTGCGCGACGATTTTCAACTTGCCTTTGAGGTCGGTCGCCACGAGCAGCGCGACGAAATCCTTTGGGTTGACCGTCGAGGGAATGTAACCGACGATCACGCACTCGGCCTCGTGTGATCGCTTCGTAGGATCTTCGATCGGTTCTTCTTCGGGCTTGATGTCGCCGGCCTTGCCGGCGAAGTCGCTCACCGCATCTTCGAGATTGTCGGAAGTCGCTTCTTCGCTGCGCGCGCGGCTGGTAATCGCGTTCACGAGGCTGGTCTTGCGGCGCGGCGCGGGATCGCCCCAATCGGTCAGCCGTTCCCAAGGAATGCCGCCGATGCACAATGCGCAGAGCGCGGCGCCGAGTCCCCAGGTGCCCGTCGCCACGCGGCGGAATGATTTCGGCAGCGCGAAGATGCTGGGCTTCCAGATGTTGATCGGTCGCAAGATAGGGTCCGAGATGCCGATCGTGGCGTCTTCGGTCGAGGCGAACATGAAGCACACCATATGCGCGGCGACGAAGACGGTTAAGCCGCAAACGAGCTGCCCGATGGCCCAATAGAATCGCGTGGGGCTCAGCGGATGCGTGGTGAAGCGCACAGCAAGGCTCATCACCAGCATCACCACGAGTCCGCCGACAAGCACGTACGCCCACTGCGGAATCTCTCGCAACGCGCCCGCGCTTGGCGCCACGCCGTCGCTGGCTTCATCAGGATCGAAGTAAGTGCCCAGCTTCGGATAGAAACCGCAAGTGCGGCACCACGGCATCGGCTCGTCGGGCATGGCCGCGCCGCATTTGGGGCACGGCTCAACAATCTTGGACGGCGCGATCTGCGCGAGCAGATTGGGATCGAGTGTCAACTCGGGCGCTTGGTTTGCCGTGGCATCCGCGCCGAACGCTTGTCCCGACGCGTCTTGTTCATCGTCCAACAACTGGGGCGTCGCCGCCATGCCGTATCCTCCTGCGCGCTGCGTTGATTCCAACAAATAAACGGTGGCGCGAAAGTGTAGGCCACCGCGGGATGTTCGGGGCGCCTGGACATCCCGCACAATCGGCCAGTTCGCGACGACCCTGCCCCGTCGCATTGTCCGCCCAATTGATCGGTTCTATACTGACGAGCGGAGGACAACATTATGAGCACAGTACTAAGCGTCGAGTTGCCGGAAGAGATTATGGAGTTCGTCCGCGTCGAGGCAGCCGCCAACGGAATGGGCGAGGCCCAGGATTACGTGATCGAACTGTTGCGCAAAGAGCGCGTTCGCAAGATTCGCGAATACATCGCCGATGCCATCGACGAGGGGTTGCAAGGCGAATCGCGGGAGATGACGGAGGCGGACTGGGAAGCGTTGCGACAAAGAATTCGAGAGCGCAGTAGTGTAAATGGGGAACAGCCGTGAAAGTACGTTGGTTGCCAAAGTCGAGCGCCGACCTCGTGGCTCACGTCGATTTTCTAACCGACCAGTCGCCAGCCGTAGCTTATCGTTTTTTGGAATCTGTGGAGAAAACGTGCGAAATCATTTTGTCTTCGCCGTTCATAGGTTCGCTGGTTGACGCCGTTCGCCCGCATCACGAAGGTGTCCGCGTGTGGCCCGTACGCCATTTTCGCAACTACTTGTTGCTCTATCGTCCAGTGAACCATCAAATAGAAATCGTGCGACTGATGCACGGCGCAAGCGATTGGGAAGCACTAGAACTATAGGTTCATGCCGTAAAGCCAACTGCCTCACGCGCGCTCGATCGGAAAGGCCATCACGTCTTGAATGCACTGGGCCCCGGCGGCCAGCATGACCGCGCGGTCGAAGCCCAGCGCCACGCCGCAGCCAGCGGGTAAGCCTGCATCCATCGCCGCGAGCAAGCGGCTCTCCTCGGGCAGCGCTCGTTTGCCGTCGCGCAGCCGAGCGGCATTCTGCGCTTGATTCCGCGCGCGGAGCGCCGCCGCATCGGTTAGCTCGTGGTATCCATTCGCCAACTCGACGCCTTGGTAGAACATCTCGAACCGTTCGGCGACCGGCGGATTGCCTTCGCGCACTTTCGCGAGCGCCGCCTGAGTGGCGGGATAGTCATAGATTATCGTGGCGCCAGGTCGACCGAGTTTGGGCTGTACCCGTTCGGTGAATAAGAGCTCCAACCAGGCGTCGCGATCCTCCCCGAGCGACGCCGGCGCGACCACGCGGTGCGCGTTCGCCGCGCCGGCAAGCTCTTGAAGCGTTGCGCGATGCGGATCGACGCCGACATGTTCCAGGAACGCGTCCGCGTACGTGCGTTCTCGCGCCACGCCGGATTGATAAAAGTGCTCGAAGAAATCGGCCAGCAATTGTCGCCCTTCCGCGTAGCCATCTCTCACGCGGTACCATTCGACCATCGTGAACTCGGGATTGTGCAGCGGACCGACTTCACCCGCGCGAAACGCCCGGGTGATCTGGTAGATCGCCGTCATCCCGGCCGCCAGCAGGCGCTTCATAGCGAATTCCGGCGACGTCTGTAGGTACATCGTCGGCCCCCTTTCCGGCGCACGCGCATCGAGGTAGAGCGTGGTCGTCAGTGGATCGAGATGTCGGTCAACGACGATCTCGGCGGAGAGGATCGGCGTCTCGACTTCGACAAATTGCCGACGGGCGAAGAAATCACGGACGCGCGCGAGGAGGGAACCGCGGGCTTCGAGGAGTTTATTCGACGCGATGGGTAAGTAGTCGCTAGTCACATGCCCTCGGAGCGTTAGGGCCCCTTCCCGCAGCAGTTCCTGAACATCTTCCCGCTCCCACAGCGACAGCGTCGGTTTTCCTTTGCCCTGGCGGAGCCTGTGGTTCGTTTCCGCTTCGCTTGCGCCGAAAGCGTCTTTGACGAGTATTCGTCACTCGATTCCCGGGACGAGATCGCTTCGAACTCGTGATCGCTGCTCGGCGAAGCGTAGCGGATAGCCGATGCGCCGCCACTTGTAAAGCACATTCGAATCAGTGGCGCGGGATCGAAGTCCTCGGCATCCGCACATTCCTCGATCACGCGCAGCCACTCGTCTTTCACGTCATCATCCGGTGGCCCGAGCGGCAGCGCCGCCCCGCTAGTCGTCACGAAATCGCCGAAATCCAGCAGCCTGGTCGCCACCAGCATTCCGGGCTCGGCGGTGTTAGAGAATCCAACGTCGGCCAGGAATCGCGATTCCTCCGCAAACATGTCGTAAATCTGGCATCCGACGCCGGGCGCCAATTCAAGCACGACGATCAACGTGTACCTGGCACTTCGCATCGCCTCCAGGTTCGTGAGCTCGTCCGATCCTGTCGGAGGCTGGAAGTCGATTGCGTATTGCTCCACGGCGTTATGTCCGCGAACGAATACGTCGTAGATGCAATAATCCATCAGCACCGACATTTCATTTTCGTCGCCAAACAGGATCGACTTGCCTTGGAGCATGCCCAAGCGATGAGCGCCGCGATTGAGAAATTCGTGCGGCAGACGGGCGAAGATGGCGTTGTTCAGTCGATAGCGCGCGGCATGAAGGCGCCGGTGGCGATCCGCAACGTCCGGCACATGCGAGGTCCCACGAAGCGCGTTGGTCAGAACATCCAGTAGTCCCATAGTTCACTTCCTTGCAAAAAACGGCTGCTACATGCGCTCGGCGAACGTTACACATCCAAATTCCGCACCTCGAGCGCGTGTTTCTCGATGAACTCGCGGCGCGGCTCCACCTTGTCGCCCATCAGGATCCGGAACAAGGTGTCGGCGGCGCCGGCGTCTTCCATGCGGATTTGGCTGAGCGTGCGATTGTTGGGGTCGAGCGTCGTGTCCCGCAACTCCTCGGCGTTCAT
>JAWXBP010000263.1 GCA_034440135.1 Planctomycetia bacterium | reverse complement strand
GTAAAGATATAGGTTGCACCGCCCACCCCAACGTCATCCTCGATAAGGATGGGCTCTGTCGGGTTGATGAAGCAGAAGGGGAAAATCTTGACCCGGCTGGACCTGCCAAGAATTTAACCTGTTAAATGGCAGTATTTCGGCAGGAAAGCCAATGCTGACGCGGATACTTCTCTTAAATTGGCAGCAATCGTTCAGTATGACAAACAGGCTCAAATGCTGATGTTCCCCACCGCGGTCGAGTCGTCAGGAAGCTTCCGTTGCGCGTATCACCCTCGCCAGCCTCGACGTAAGCGCCTTACCGTCTGCCGAGCGCTCCGCGAATCCCGCCCAGGAGTCGGCGCAGCCAATGCGAGCGAAATAGAAACAGCAGGACGATCAGCAAAACCCCGGATGCCGAAGCCACAATGGCGAAGCCGGCAACGGACTCGAACCAGCGGGAGAGATACGCGGCACACGCCGCAGCGACGAAGCCCGCCACCGCGCTCTTTGCAAGCTCGCCGGCGCCCGCGAGCACGTTGAGTCCCGCGACGCGCGCATACCGCAACGAAAGCAGCAACACGAGGACATGACATCCGAAGTACGCAATGACATAAGCAGTTTCGGTCATGCGATCCGGGTCGAACATGACTCCGGCCACGCAAACCGCCAGCGTGATTGCAGTCGTGATTCCAAATACCCTGGTATTGATCGCGCGCTCGGAGATCGCGTCCACGACGTACCTCAGCACTGCATTGACCCCGAGAAGCGGCACCAGCACCACCGAAAACTCGATCAACGTCTTTACATTCGCTCCCGCGCCGAACAGGTATGCGCCTAGGTGGCCTGCGGCCGCGAAGATCACGCCTGCGCCGAGGAGCATCAAAGCCAGCGTGGCCGAGAGAGCATCGACCACTACCTCGAGAATTTCGTCGCGCCGGCCGCTGCGCCAGCTGGCGGCAAGCCCCGGAAGCGCGGCGACGCCGAATGCCGAAGCCACTCCCCCTACTGCAACCATCATCGAAAGCACCACAGCAAACTGGCCGGTCCTTGCGAGGCCCACGGTTTCCTTTGCCAGAAGCACGATCACGAGCGGGAGCGTGGCCATCAGCAGTACGCCGGGAAGCCGCGCAATGGACGTGCGCAGTATGCCGCGCGCGTCCGCGAAAGCGTTTCGCAGGCGCACGCCGTGTATCCGGGGAAAGAGTCGGGCGGCGGCCAGGACGGATAACACGACTGAGACCACGGCCATGGCGATGAGCGTGTCTTTCAGGGAGCCTCCGGAAGCAATCAGTCCGATGAAAGGCGAGGCCGCAATTCCAAGCACGACCCAAGCGAATGTGCCGAAGTCGTCAAGCCCCCTCGCAAGCGAGCTGAATGTAGCCGCGATACCAGTCGATACAAGTACGAGCGCGGTCGGAACGACGAATGCGCGCAGATCTGCACTGCCGAAAAGAAGCCGCGCGCCGGCTCCGTCGAACAAGGTCGAAACGCCAAGGACGGCGCAGCCGACTGCGAGTGCGGCGAGCAGGCAGCCGAGAAGCGCGCCCCCGAGCGTCGGCAAGTCCCTCGCAACCGCAACCGAATACGGCAGGCTTTCGTTGAGGCCGATCGTCGCTATCGGTATGCCGAATCCCATCGCTCGTCTTACAACCGCGTAGATACCCACGGCCTCCGCTCCGAAGCCGTGGGTTAAAACCGGGACGAAAAGAAAAAACGTGACGACTCCAGTGATCTCCAGCACTTGGAGCAGGGCCATCCGGGGAAGAAGGCTCGAAAGCGTGGTCATGTCGATCGCGCTTTGCCGCACCTGTGATTTAGCGTGCTCGCGGACGGCACTGCTGTGGCTCACGAAGCGAGCTTTGCGCGCACCGGCAGTCGCAACAACGAGCTCCCCGCGCATACTCGGGCAAGTACCCACGCGAGAATGGCTATCTCGATCATCCCGACGAGATAGCTGAGCGGGTTACCGTTCAGAAGGTCCAGGATCTTGTACATGAGAATCGCCTGAAACGCCTTCGAGATGAAATCGTTGCCACCCGCGCGGACGAATTTTATCGCCAGGATCGGTACGACCGCGGTGAGGGTTCCGACCGCGAAGCAAAAGGGCAATCCGCCCTGAATGTAGGTATAGGCGAAGCAAAGTCCGTTCGCGCTGATCGAGTCGATGCCACTGTAGAAATAGTAGGTGCCGATGACATTTTCGACCGGCGGCACGCCAGGCCGCAGCATGGCGCCGAAGACGGGGATGGTGTCGAGCCAGTTGATAAACGACTGGTAGTTGATCGCGTCGATGTAAGCCATGCTGACCTCGAATGGCGAGACGAACAACCGATGCATGACGCCTTCAATGACATCGGCGATGACTTCATCGGCGTTCGAGCCCGCAAACGTGTCGGGGTAAGTGACCAAGAACATAATGAAAATGGTGACGGCGAACGCGGGGGCCCCCACAAATAGCAGGCGCGCTAGCGACCCGGTGCTCCTCGTAAGGAATATGGTGGCGACAACGAAATAGTTGAGCAAGGTGGCCTTCTGGCCGGACCAGACGCTAATGAAGAGGGCCGCGCACAGCAGGAGTACGCAGAACAGGCGCAGCGGCAGCCGGGCGTACTTGAATGCCGCGATGGCGAGGACGAATGCGGCGGGTCCTAGGATATCGCGCGTATAGGCGTAGGCCTTGACGAACGCTGTATCGGTGTTGAGTTTGAGGGCTTCTTCGCGAAGGAGGGCAGCTTCCAAGAGATCGCTGCCACCGGCGGCAGCGAAGACCGGCGGCTTGGGGCCGACCAGAATGATGTACGCCGTCATGATCAGGAGGGAGGCACCGAGGATGCAAAGCCCCAAGCCGCTGACGCGGCCGTTCGGGGCGCTCCACTGCCTGTTTCCCGCGCCCGGGTACAGCTCGTAGGAGGCCAGCCTCGCGCCAATCAGAAAGCCCGTCAGGAAGAGCACGCATGCGGCAAGGGTTTCCGGCAGGGTCCTTTCCGGGACCAGGAGAAATTCTGCCGTCATACCTGGTACCAGCGCGAACACCACGAGGTACAGCGTGAAAAAGAACGTGAGTTTTGACGGCGTGATCATTCAGGGCTCGGGGCGGCCGAAAGCACCAGGCGCCGCGAAACCAGCAGCGTGCCGATCGAAAACGCGATGTAGGTCAGACCGACCGAAATGGCCACGCCGTAGATCCCTATCCAGTGATAG
>JAWXBP010000262.1 GCA_034440135.1 Planctomycetia bacterium | reverse complement strand
CGCTACGAAAAACTGAAACAAACATTTCTGGCAATCATCCAACTGGCCCTCGGATTCATCCGCCTAAAGCGGATTTAATCGTCAACAGAGCCTAGTCATGCCACTTGGACGACACGCCGGATAGCAACATATGATCGACATTTCGACGTCGCCCATCCAAGAGCAATTGGCGGTCGCCTGGAAACATTTCGAAGCGGGCGAACGTGAACGCGCGGAGCAATTGTGCCGCCAGTTGTTGGCCAATTTTTCCGACGACGGCGATCTGCAATTCCTGCTGGGAAGAATCACGATTCAGGAGCGGCGGCCCGCCGAGAGCGAGGCCCATTTCGAAGCAGCGCTGCGGGCCAGGCCGGACTGGTCCGAAGCCTGGAACAATCTGGGCAACGCCCGGGCAATCCAGGGCGCTTTGGACGCCGCCGAGCAGGCCTATCGCGAGGCGCTGCGGCTGGCGCCGCGCTATCCGGAAGCGCTTAATAATCTGGGAAATGTGCTCCGCGAACGCGGACTCGCGTCGCAGGCCGAGGAATACTATCGCTTGGCTTTGCGGGGACGCCCGCGCTACGCGGAAGCCCATAACAACCTGGGCTTGGCGTTGCGCCAGTTGCAGCGCGCGAAGGAGGCGATGGAGTGCTTTAACGAGGCGCTGCATATTCAGCAAGACTATCCCGAGGCTTGGAACAACCTCGGCATCATGCATGCCACGCGCGGCGAGCACGCGGCTGCTATCGCGGCGTTCGAACGGGCTTTGCAATTGCGACCGGATTATTTGAGCGCGCTCAAGAACATTGGGCTCGCGCAGTTTTCTTGCCAGCGTTTGGAACAGGCGCAGGCCACGTTGGAGCGGATCATCTCGTTGACTCCCGACAGCGTCGAATCTCACCTTCAATTGGGGCGCGTCCTGGAAGCGCGATCCGCCTGGTCCGAGGCAGCGCGCCGCTACGAGCGCGCGTTGCGCATCGCGCCGGGTTGCGCCGAAGCGTGCGCGTTGGCCGGCCATGCGCATCTGGCGTGCGGGGATCCAGAGCGAGCGATTCAAAGATTGTCGCACGCCATAGCGCAGCATGAGCACGATGTGGCGGCCCGACTTTGGCGCGGGATCGCGTACGAAGCCTTAAACAGGTTTGCCGAGGCCGAACACGACTTCGCCGTTTGCCTGGAACGCGATCCCAATTGCCAGGAAGCGCGGCTGCGTCTTGGCAAGATCCTCGTGCGACGCGGTGATTCTCCGGCCGGATGGAGCTTGCTTGCCGCGACGGCGCTCCCCGCTTCGCAATCGCTGGCGCGAGATTGGCAGGTCCGCTGCGATCGGGGTTGGTCCGACGCGATCGTCATGGCGCGCTATGGCGCCGCAATCGAGGCCGCCGGCGGCTCGTTGACGCTGCTCGCCCCGCGAGAGCTATGCGACTGGCTCGTTCAATGCGAACACGTGCGAAATGCAACGCCCATTGACGAAAACCTCAATTCAACCGTCGCGATGACGGACGTCCTTGCGCTGCCGCACTGCGCCGGCGCTGCGCCCGAGGACATGGGCGCTACCATTCCCTACTGGAAAGCTCCGGCCAAGCAATCCAATGCGCGGCGAGACCAAATTGGCGGAGACGGAACGCTGCGCGTGGGAATCGTTTTTAAACAGAATTGGGGAATGCACGACGACGCCCACGGCGAGATTCCGGTGGAGTTTCTTCAGGGCTTAACGCGGATCTCGGGCATCACGGCCTATTGCATTTCCACGGGCGACGCCGGCCGGCAACGCGAGTTGCTCGTCCATGAGTTTGGCATGGTGGATTGCCGCCGTTGGTTCGGCGACGAGGAACCTGCGCTCGCTGACCTCGCCGAACTATTGGAGTGTTTTGACCTAGTGATCGCGGCGGACGGCGTGTTAGCGCATGCCAGCGCTGCAGCGGGGCGGGAGACGTGGGTGCTCATGAATGCGCATGGCGATTGGCGCTGGCGCGACGACCGCGAAGTCGGCGCGTGGTATCCCCATGTGCGACTGTTTCGAACTCCGACGCCGCATCGTTGGCACGAGACGATTGCCGCGGTGGAAGCGGCTTTGCGTGAAAGGTTGGGCGCCGCAGTGGTCGCGGATCAAGACGCGGATGCGGCGGAGTCGCACTTGCGTCTTGGCCAGCGCTGCTACGCGGAACGCCGACTGGGCGAGGCGGAGTCGAGTTTCTTGCATGCGCTGCGTTGGCGCCCGGATTTTCCCGAGGCACTGGTCGAACTCGGCAACGTCTATCGACATCAACAGCGCGAAGTCGAAGCCGAATCATGCTATCGCAGAGCCATCGAATTGTGTGTCGATTATGCAGAAGCGCTCAACAACCTCGGCATTTCGCTCGCTTCGCGTCGCGAATTCGCAGCGGCGATCGAGGTGTTCCAACACGCGGTCCGCATCCGTCCGGCGTTTACGGCGGCGCTCGGCAATTTAGGCAAAGCACTGCTCGATTTAGGGCGGATCGACGAGGCAATCGAGCAATTGCAGTTGGCGATCGATTCGGATGCAAGGTTTCCGCACGCCTACGTAAACTTGGCGGACGCTTTGCGGCGCGGCGGCAGGAATCAGGAAGCAGCGTCCGCTTACCGTGGCGCCATCGCGGCAGACCCCGATCAGCCGAGCGCACATAGCGCCTTAGGCGTCGTGCTGCGCGATGTGGGGGATATCCCGGCGAGCGTGAGCAGTTTTCAGCAGGCGCTGCGACTGGATCCCGACAATCCAGAGTTGCAAAACAACCTGGGGATTTCGCTGGCGCGGCTCGAAGAGTACGACGCCGCCATCGACTGTTATCGTCGCGCGCTGGCGCTGCGCCCGGATTTTCCGGACGCCTACAACAACCAGGGCATCGCCTTGGCAAAAATAGCGCGTCGCGAGGAAGCGCTGCAGAGCTATCTGCAAGCCTTGCGGCTGCGCGATCGCTATCCAGAGGCGCATAACAACCTGGGCATCGTGCTCACCGAATTGGGCCGGCATGCCGAAGCGATTGAACATTTCGAGGAGGCCCTGCGTCTCAAGCCCGGCTATGCAGCCGCGCATAGCAACCTGGGCATCGCACTCACCGAGCAAGGGCACTTGCCCCTCGCCGAGGCGCAATACAGCGAAGCGCTCCACCTGGATGCCGACTACGCCGATGGGCACATGAACCGCGCCCTCGTGCGCTTGGTGCAAGGCGACATGACTGCCGGCTGGGAAGAATACGAGTGGCGCTGGCGATGCAACAACGCGCGCATGCCGGCGATCCAGCGACCGCTTTGGAATGGCGAATCGCTCGAAGGCAAACGGATCGTGCTGCACGCCGAGCAAGGCTTGGGAGATACGCTCCAGTTCGTGCGCTACGCGCCGCTCGTCAAAGCGCGCGGCGCCCATGTAACCGTGATGTGCCAAGGGCCGCTATTGGAACTGTTGAAGCGAACGCCGGGCATCGACCGGCTCACGCCGAAGATCATGGATGGCAACCTGCCCGATTGCGATTACCACGTGCCGCTGATCGGTCTGCCCAGGATCTTCGAAACGACGTTGTCGACGGTGCCCGCCGACACGCCCTATCTGTTTGCGGATCCCGAGTTGGTCGACCGTTGGCGCGGCGAGCTAAACGACGGCGCGACGATCCGCATCGGCATCAATTGGCAAGGGAACCCACGCTACCGCGGCGATCGCCAGCGATCGATCCCGCTAATTTATTTCTCGACGCTGGCCAAGATCCCCAACGTGCGCCTGTTCGGCCTGCAAAAGAACCATGGCCGCGAGCAACTTGCCGACGTGGCCGGCAGTTTTTCCGTCGTGGACTTGGGGCCGCGGCTGGATGAAGGCACGGGCGCCTTCATGGACACGGCGGCCGTGGTGACGAGTCTCGACCTCATCGTCACATCCGATACGGCATTCGCGCACCTTTGCGGCGGCCTGGGGGCGCCCACCTGGCTCGCGCTGCCGTTCGCGGCCGACTGGCGCTGGCTGCAGCACACCGAAGAAAGCCCTTGGTATCCGACGATGCAGTTGTTTCGGCAGCCGCGATTCGGCGATTGGGGCAGCGTGTTCGATCGCATGGCCGACGCCCTACGCCGGTTTGCCAACGAGAAGTCCCGCGATCGCCCCTTGTTTGCCCCGGTGTCACCGGGTGAACTGATCGATAAGATCACCATTCTCCGCATCAAACTGCAACGCATCCACGATCAGGCGAAACGCGGCCATGTCGAACACGAGTTGCAGGAACTGACCAGCGTATTGCAGCGCGCGGTATCGCCGTCGCCGGAGCTCGATGAACTGACCGACCGGCTCAGCCACGACAACCTGCGTTTGTGGGACATCGAAGATGCGATCCGAGATTGCGAGCGCAATGGCGATTTTGGCGACGGCTTCATCAAGCTGGCCCGCAGCGTCTACTACGAGAACGATTGCCGCGCGGCGACGAAGCGCGAAATCAACAACCTGCTCGGCTCGCGAATCGTCGAGGAGAAAAGCTACGCGGACTACGAATCGCCATCAGGTTCCGCGGGGCCCGGCAACGGGGTGAAGCCGCGGTAGCGGCATGGCGCCAATGTTGGCAGTCACACTTCGCAATTCTAGCGCAGGCTGCCTGTGACATCGAGCAACAGCGAATTGGAAACAGAATTGCCGAGCAAGTCGAACTTGTCCAACGCCCAAACGACTTCCTTGCTCGTCGGATCGATTTCAATCAACAACGGTTGACCAGGCCCAGCGTGGCAGTTGCCGATCACGTAGTGCCCGTTGGGCAACACCTCGAGCGTCGTCACCCAGGCGAGCGTAATTCCTGGTAGATCGCGCTGCTGAAGCTGCCAAACAATTTCAGCGTCTGGCGTCACTTCCAGCACGGAATGGCCGTTGCCCGTGGAGATTAACGTGTTTCCATTCGCCAGGCGCACCGCGGCGAAGCACTTATTTCCAAAGGCTTCCGGGCCATGACCAGGCTGTGATTCTCTGCCAAACAGCGGCGCCTCGTACTCCCAGACCACCGCCCCGTCGCGATCATATTCCCGCACGAAGCCATCTCCCTCGTGGCAGACCAGGTAATGCCCATTGGCGAGCTTTCGCGCCAAACGCGTATCCGTGTGCGGATCGGGGTGATCGAGCTTGAGCTTGATCTCGTGCAGCAGTTTTCCGTCGCGATCGATTTCGATGATCCGTCCAGGTCCGCTCTCGGCAATCATCAACCGTCCGTCGCCGAGCGGCTGGAAAGCGTGCACTTCGACCTGCTTCCCGGCGTTGCCGTTGGAGGTCGAGGAGTCGTACTTCCAAACCACCTGCAACTTTGCTCGATCGATCTCGGCAATCGTGCTCGCGCCTTGCTGGACGAGCAAGTTTCCATTCGCCAGGACATGGACGTCGTGAATGCCTTCCCACGGCATTCGCCATTCCACGTCGCCCTGGGCGTCGAAGATGACGAGTTGCCCCTCGCCTTGCGTCACCAGGCGATGCTGAGCCTGTGACGAAGTCCCGACCATCAAGGCCAATGTTCCGACGACAAAAACGAATGCCCGTTTGAAGTTCAACATGCGATTGAAGCTGAAAACATGTGGTTTGGAGAATCTGGATCGAGCCAATAGACACGCCCGCGATTTCTCCGACAACCGCCTGCGACGTGCCGAAGGCAGCGCATTTTTCTTCGCGCCCAGTTTCTCCCCATTCCGCACCTACATCTATTGCCCGCCCCCAAGCTGTTTACGCCGCCAACCGGCGCGGTATCCTTACACAACTCCGCACCGAAAAAACTCCTCTACTCCTTTACTCCTCCTCCCGCCCCCGGAGCCTCGCCCATGTCCGCTGATACCGGTTGGTACTACGCCCAGAATCAGCAATCCGTCGGCCCGATGCCGCTGGAGGAATTGATTCGCCTGCTCCCGTCGGTCGGCGGGGAAAGCACGCTGGTCTTCGGGCCGGGCCTGGCCAATTGGCTCGAAGCGCGGCACGTGGCGGCGATCCGCGAATCGCTCCGCGGCAATGCAACTCCGCCCAGCCCTCCGCCAACGCAGTACACCACGCGCCGCGCGCATGAGATCGACTATGAGATCTTCGGCAGCGAAATGCAGTACGTCGAGATCACGCTCGACCCGCAGGAGACGGTCATCGCTGAGGCCGGCGGCATGATGTACATGTCGCGCGGGATCGAAATGAAGACCGTCTTCGGCGATCCCTCGGCGGAGCAGACCGGCTTCTTCGGCAAACTGATGTCGGCCGGCAAGCGCGTGCTGACCGGCGAATCGCTGTTCATGACCACATTCACGGCCATCGGCGGAGGCCGCGAGCAGATCGCCTTCGCGGCGCCGTATCCCGGCAAGCTCGTGCCGATGCATCTCGATGAACTGGGCGGCGAATTGATTTGCCAGAAGGATTCGTTCCTGTGCGCCGCGAAAGGCGTGCAGATCGGCATCGCGTTTCAGAAAAAGATCGGCGTCGGCCTCTTCGGCGGCGAAGGCTTTATCATGCAGCGCCTCACCGGCGACGGCATCGCCATCGTCCACGCCGGCGGCACGCTGATGCAGCGCAAACTGAACGCCGGCGAAACGCTCCGCATCGACACCGGCTGCATCGTCGCGATGACGCGCAGCGTCACCTACGACATCCAATTCACCGGCGGCTTCAAGAATACGCTCTTCGGCGGCGAAGGCCTGTTCCTCGCCACCCTCACCGGCCCCGGCGATATCTGGCTGCAATCGCTGCCGATTTCAAGACTCGCCGGCCGCATCCTGATGTACGCCCCGCAAAGCGGCGGCAGCAAAGGCGAAGGCTCCCTCCTCGGCCAACTCGGCGGCCTCCTCGACGGCGACAATAGCTGACGGAGCAGTGGAGCATTTGTCGAAACTAACCCACTGACACTAGCCCGTAGCGCCAGCGAGGGAGATTTGACGTCGGGTACAAATCGCGGACAAAACTCTCAACGATATCGCACACAAAGGGTAAGCGAGGTCGTTGAGAGCTTGATCCGCAACGGTAAAGAACGTCCTCCCTCCCTCGCTGGCGCCACGGGCTAGCATTGGCGCCTTTCCAACTCATGCTCGCGCCAGCTTAGATACGCCTGCAGCGCGGCATAAATGCTCGGCATCGCCGCGCCGCGCAATAACGCATACTTGGCGCCATCCAGCACGCTATATGCTGGCCGCGGCGCCGGCGCGTTGAACTCTTCCGTGGAAATCGCCTCGATTGGCACGCTCAGTCCGCGCAAGGCCAGAATCTCTCGCGCAAAGTCGTACCAGTTCGTAGCGCCTGCATTCGTGACGTGAACAATCCCGGTGAACTCCGCTTCCAGTAGCCAGCAAATCGCGTCGGCCACGTCGCCGACAAAGCTCGGCGAGCAAACCTGATTGTTGACGACACGCAAGGATTCGCCACGTTCGGCCTTGCGCAGGATCGCTTCAACGAAGTTCTTCGCTTGATCGACGAGCGTCGGATGTCCATATAGACCGCAGGTGCGGACAACTATATGCTGCGGAGCGCGGAACGCGGCAAGCTCCCCGGCGCGCTTGCTTTCGGCATAGACGCCGCGCGGCGCCGGCACATCCGTTTCCCGCCAAGGTCGAGAATTGTCGCCAAGCGCATTGCCGAACACATAATCCGTACTGATCTGCACCAACAGGCAATCCAGCTCCGCGGCTGCTTCCGCCAGATGTCCAACGGCCGTCGCATTCACCGCGAAACAGACGTCTGACTCCGCTTCCGCGCGGTCCACGTTGGTATACGCCGCGCAATTGACGATCGCCGCCGGCCGCGCTGCCAACAACACGCGCAACACGGCGCCTCGATCGGTAATATCCAACTCCGGCAGGTCGAACGGCCGAGCGCGCTCGCCTAGCAACTGGCACAGCCAACCGCCAAGTTGGCCAGCCGCGCCGATGACGGCGATTGGCTTCGTCGTGTTCGCGATGTCGTGCGGTGGGGGCGACATACTACGGAATGTCTCGACGATGCATCGATCCATGCCGTCGCCTGCAAATCACGACAATCACGAATGATGCTCGACGCATTCTACCCAGGTCGACGCGAGATCGGGGGCGGGCCGGCTTCCAAGGCGGCCCAGGTTTGCGGACCGACGATGCCGTCGACCATGAGTTGTCGCGACATCTGAAACGTGCGCACGCTGGCGTCCGTTTTGGGACCAAAAATCCCGTCGACCCACAACGGGGGCGGCGGCAGCCGCGCGTTCAGCAGGTTTTGGCAGTACGCCACGGACGGCCCGGTCGACCCGATCCGAATCATCGGCAGCCCCGCACTGGCAAAGCCGCCTCCGCCCGCCGCGTACTTGCCGGTCCCGGTTTTGCGTTCATGGCAATCGCGGCAATCGTTCAAAAAACCTGCTTGCCGATCCGCTGCAGGAATCGGCCGCATGCAGGTCATGCACAGGATATCCACGGTGCCGTTAGGCCCGATAATCTGAATTCCGCCATCAAAGGGCATGGGCACGGGGAACGTACCTCCGATGTGCTGAAACGCGATTGAACAGCTGGCTCGCCCGACGCACATGGCATCGAGCGCTTCCGACACCAGCGAAGTGCAAGACTGGCGAAGCAAGAACGAGTCCGCCCCGCCATCCGCGACCCATTCTAATTACCGTGTCGGGACAATCAATCAGCGTGCCGGCCAAGTAAGTCAAGCGCCGCCGCCGAAGCAAACAGGTATGCTATTAGGCCAGCCGTGGTAACACGGAAAGACGCAGGCCAAGGACGTGTCTGACAGGAACAAGCGTCGAACATTCAGGCACGTCCTTGGCCGCCATTTGGGATGCGACGGCGATGACCTTCATGCGCGCTCGATCGCTTCGGCGGCGGTGTCTGACCTACTTCGCAAATACAATCAGTTCAATCCAGAGAAGCGTGAACGATGATTCTGCTGGGTCAGATTGCGGACATGTTCGATGAATCAACCTGGACTGCAATGCTAGTTGCATGTCTCGGCTCTCCGCTGATCGGCTTACTGGTTGGCTGCATACGACCACACGGGCGGACAAGAGAATGCGTAATGGCCGTGGTGTTCTACTATCTCGTGGCCGGAACGTGTTACGGCGTACTTGCTTTCCTTCAAAGGGAAGTGCTGTTTTTTGTGCTGGCGTTCTACGCGGCAATGTTGTTTGGTCCAGTCTTAGGCCTTATCCTTGGGGCATCCGCTTTTAGTAAAGTGGAGTAACCATCGCTCTGCTTGCCGGTGGCTGAGCAGGCCAAGAAGAGCCAGTCGATGAACACGGGCGGTGCTGCCCCGGGGAGACCTTCGGTCGCGTCGGTGACACGGTCGGGAGACCGTGCCACAACAGTGGCTTGACCTACTTGGTTTTCTCCTCGTTCCTCCCATAGGTGCGTCCTTCCTCGGCCAATGCGGTGGCTATCGTACGCTTGGTCGACAAAAGCTCGTCGCGTAACTCGGGGTACGCAACATCGAAATTGAGCGCCTTCAGGCAATCCGAGAAAAACTCGAACAGCGACTTCTGGATGTCGATGTGCGACCAAGCAAACCAGTTGTAAAAGCCCTCTTTGGGGATCCCGGCCGTCCCGACCGCGGCGCCGTGGACTAGAGCGCATCTGCGATAGGTCTAGCGCCCTCTGCGCAGTCTACGTAAACTGGTGAATCGCCTTTTTTCAAGGAGGTTTGCCATGGCGGCGGCGTAT
>JAWXBP010000261.1 GCA_034440135.1 Planctomycetia bacterium | reverse complement strand
TGCGACGCCTGGCGGCAGCTGTAACCATTCCCCCGATCGCTCCGGCGGCGTTCGAGAAGATGGTACGCGATACGCGGTTTATGCCGGATACATCAACGATTGCCGGCATCATCACGATGTCCGAAGTCCCAACGTACGGCGCAGTCTGGCCACTCGCCAACGTGGAAACCATGAGTTTGGGAAACCCGATGGGCAGCGCGCGCATCGCGGCCGTGGCAATCGCCGTGCCGCCGCCGCCGCCAAGTGAAATGATGCCGTCAATTTCCCCTCGCGTCGCCATCTCGCTCACGACGCGGGCAGCTCCGCGGGCCATGAGCGCGACGCACTCGCCGCGATCCTTGCGCGTCAAGATTGTTCGCCATTCCGGATCACCTGCGGCGGCGATGATCTCAGCACCCACGGCAGGGGAAATCGTCGGCGCATCCAGGCAGCCCACGTTGATCAATCGTGTGCTGAATCCCTGGATACGAAGCGCGTCAGCCACAAACGCGTGCTCTGGACCCTTGGAATCAAACGTGCCGAGAACAGCAATGGTGGGCATGGTCAGGAGAGGTGTCGGAGCGCCGTTAACGCGCCCCGACGCATTCATTCAGTCAGTGGTGTTGAAAGATCGCGGGATTGTCCCTGACTTGCGATCAGGAGGATAGGCGATGCGGCCGCAGGGGCCGTTTGGCATAACTGCCGCCCGGCTGCCGATGCGGGCGCGTCACGGTTTGCCGGAAGCCCATTTTACGGCATTGGCGAGCAGGGTCTTGAATGCCGGATGTTCGTGGGTGCGTTCGTCGTGACCGATCGTGATGCCGACGATACGTGCCTGCGGGTGCTCCGTGATCCAGACCGCCGGGTGGGGCAGTTTGAACTTCACGCTGGGCGAGGTCTCGGCAAGCACGGTGATGCGCGAGGTGCCGGGAGGAATTTTGTCCGGCTCAGCGTTCATATAATACAGTTCGTCCTCAATCTGGAAGCTCGCTGGAACGCCCTTCATCACGGGGTGGTTAGGCTGAGCCGCGTTGACCGTGAAGGCGGCGATTTTGTCATGCCCTCGCGCGCCGCCCCCGACGATCCTCGCGTTGAGTTCCGGCCATTGGGCGAAGCCGTACCACGTGCCAGGGTGCAGCATGATGAGTCCTTTGCCGGCGGCCGCGAAGTCGAACACCGCTTTGCGATACGCCGGTGTATCGAAGAATTTTCGGTTTACGCTGATGACCGCAACGTCCGCACCGGCGAGCTCGGCCGCCGCCTGATCGCGGTCTTCGGTGTAGTGGACGGTGTAGCCAGCGGCACGCAGCGTGGCGCTGTTTGAGGCGCCGAAGAACTGGGCGAACTTGTGCGAACTGCCGCCGCCGATGAGGAGCACTTTGATTTTGCCGGCTTCCCATTTCACGGGCTCGGTTGGGGGCAGCGGCCCGTCACCCCGGCCGCCTTCTTTGGGCTGGAGATCCGCGGTCGCCGCAACGGTCACACCCGCTGTGCCGGCCTGACCGACCATTGTTGCGGCGGCCGATGTTGCAGTCGGAACTTTCGCCGGAGTCAGGCCGGCGGTGACAGCCACCGTGACGGGCACGATGTCGTTATCGAAGCTTTCGAGCACGATTTTTTTCAACGCGGATTTCTTACCGAGATTCAGCGCAAAGGTGCGGAGCTGTCCGCGCCGGGTAAAATCACCGGCGTTGGCGCTGCGCGGCACTTCGGTCGCGCCGATGAAGTCGGCGAAGTATTCACCGTTTTTCAGGACGTGTTCCTCGTTCGAGCCATCGGCGAACTGGACGATCACCTTCATCGCGGGTTGGCCCAAGGCTGCGTCGCCACCGTAGGGCCAGGCCCACGCGCCAACGCCGCCGAGGAAATGCAAACTCGCGGCGGTGACATTCGTGTCAATTTCGACGCGGCGGGGAAACTCGTCCGAGAAGTTCGTGTTGCCCGGGCCGCCTTTGAGCGCGACCACGCTGCGGCCATTTACGGACTTGGCTGGATCCATCACCTGGAAGGGAACTCCGGCCACAGTGACGTTGCCGAATTTGTGCAGCGATACGCCGTCTTCGGGCGAGTCGAGTTCGCCCTTACGGAACATGCCGCGGCGGCTGTCTGCCGTGTACGCGGCCCGCAGGTCCAGGACGCGGAACGGCTGGTCACTGCCTGTCATGTAAGCGAGGACGTCGCGAATCCCTTCGGCGCCGAGCCCTTCGAGTCCTTCGGGCATCAGGGAGCGGCGCGTGTTCTCGCGGTTCGCGATATCGTCCTTCTTGATCTCCGTATCGCCACCTTGGTTACGGAGCGTCACCGTGGCGGAGTTCTCGTTGGTGATCACTCCGACGAAGGTCTCACCTTTTTTCGTAGTGATGTTCCATTGCCAGAAACTTGGCTCCACTTCGCGGTTCGGATCGACAATGTGCACCAACAACTCGGCCGGGCCATGGGCGCCCATGCCGGCGAGCGGCGGGCCGACGTCGCGGGTGCCGACGTCGCCGTAGCGGTGACACACGGCGCAGGCGGCGGTGAAGAGCATCTTGCCGTTTGCCGCGTTGCCCGGCTTTTCCACCTCGGGCAACAAGCGAGCAATGAGATCGTCCTTCTGTTTGGCTTCCGGGCTCAGCGTGGCAAACACGTCGCCGGCTTCGCGCGCTACGGCGCGATCGGGATGCGTACGAAGACGCGCCACGTTGCCGACACCCACGTCGGCGATGCTGATCCGACCCGCCTTCAACGCCGCGAGCAGCGCCCGGGAGGAGTCCGCGCGCTTGAGCAGTTGATCGAAAACCCCTTGGGATTTCGACGCGGTGTAAGCTCCGATCAACATCGTCGTGGTATCGCTGCCGGGGCGTTCGCCCAACGACGCGAGCAGCGGTGTGCGCAATCCTTCCGACGATTTCGCGTCGGAGAGAATGGCGCCGACTTTGGCGAGGGCGTCAGGCCGGCTCTTGGGCAGGGCCAGCAGTGCGGCGGCAGCGGAGGCGCGGCGGACGTCTGGTGTCGTCGCACCTTCGAGTTCGGTTAGCATGCGGCGCACGGACTCGCCCATCATGGACGCAAGGGCTCCGGCTTTGTCCCAGCTGGCCACGAGCGGAAGGGCAGCAGCGGCTGTATCCGGATTTTGGATCAAGGTCCGCAGGTGCTGAGTCGTGGTAGCTGGCATCGGCGGCAGTTCACTGCCGAGTTGGGCGAGGCCGTGAAGCAAGGTGACTTTGAGCGGATTCGCGTCGGCGTGGGCCTCAGCGGCGGCCTGCACCAGCGAAGCGGCCTCGTTCGGCTGCACCGTTCCGACCAAGGCTGAAACAAACGTAGACAACGTCGCGGGTTGCGGACTTTTGAGCGCTTCGGCGAGGAAGGCGGCGCTATTTTCGGCGGCGGCGGCGAGCAAGGCGGACTTGGTCCAGTTGTCGTCGGCGCGCGTGAACTGCGCGAGCAGAGCCTGACGCTGCGCCGGAGTCGTGGCTTGGCGGGCCTGCGCATAGGTTGCTTCGGCTTTGCTGCCGATGGGCTTGTTTAAGTCGGCGAGCGCTTTTGCGCCGGCGCTCCCGTGATTTTCCTGCACCAGGCGCCACGCAGTCTTCTTTACGTGCGCGTTGGGGCTGGTCTGAATCGTGCGGACGAGCGCGGCGAGGTTGCCGCGGTCGAGCTTCGGCACGTCGAGTTTCTTGGCGTCCTGATGCTGCACGCGCCAGATCCGGCCGAAGTAGTGGTCGCGATCGGGACGGACCGCGGCGTTGGCCGGACCGTGTTGAGGCCCGCGCGTGTCGTTGTGAATGACGGCCTGATTATAGAAATCGACCAAGTAGAGCGCGCCGTCGGGTCCGATTCGCGTCTCGATGGGACGGAACCACAGATCCGTACTGCGGATGAACTCCGTTTCCTGACGGGCTGGATCCTTCGCGGTCGTGTAGCTGACTCCCTCGGGTCGGACGAACTG
>JAWXBP010000260.1 GCA_034440135.1 Planctomycetia bacterium | reverse complement strand
CGCTACGAAAAACTGAAACAAACATTTCTGGCAATCATCCAACTGGCCCTCGGATTCATCCGCCTAAAGCGGATTTAATCGTCAACAGAGCCTAGTGTGGTATTATCCAGGTGGGAATCGAACGAAATGAACCATCCAATGGTCAACTCGATGGCTTTCGGTTCCAAGGGCCTGCAGATTCGCGCGGTTGTGCTCTCCAACAAGGAGGGTAACTATCCGTCGCTAGGCGCCTATAACCTGCCGTTCGACAGCATCAAACACCTGCTCTCCAAAACGCCGCCGCGGCCTCCCTATCGTCCTTGGTTGTCCTGAGATGGACGACAATCCGTACAGGTCGCCGAAGAGTGAGCCGGCACGTCCGACGCCGATCTACCGGCCCGCGAGAACCGGGCCAAGCCTGTTCAAGATTCTGATTCTCGCCGTCGTCGTTCAACTAGCGGCAGCCCTGATCTTGATTCTGGTTTGGGACCCGGTTCATTAACCGGCCCTCCCGTCCCAGCAACGCACTGTTGGGACACGACCGGCACAAGAGGCGCATTTCGACCAACCGCCGTGCGGCTTATACTGGCGAGTTCGCCAAGACTCGCCACCGCCCGGCCGCCTTCATGCTCAAAAACCTCCCCGTCAAGACGCTCGTCCATAAGGACCTCACCATTGAGGGCTATTCCCGCGCCGCGGTACAGACCTATTGGCGAATTCCGGAGTTGAAGGTCGGGTTCGATCTCGGCGCGCAGCCCTGGGCGTTCATGTCGACGGAGACCTGGTTCGTTTCCCACGGGCATTTGGACCACGTGGCGGCGCTGCCGGTGTATGTGGCGCGGCGGCGGATGATGAAAATGAGCCCGCCGACGATCTATATGCCTGAACACATGGTCGAGACGGTCGACAAGCTCTTGAAGCTCGTCTCGCGGCTCGATCGCGGCCGGCTGCCCTGCAATCTAATTCCGGTGAAGCCCGGCGACGAGTTCGAGCTTTCCCGCGAACATGTCGTCACGGCCCACGCGACGACGCATACGGTGCCGTCGCTGGGGTTCGTCGTCTGGGAACGCCGGCGGAAGCTCAAGACGGAGTTCCAGCACCTGGCCGGCGACCAGATTCGCGACCTGCGGCTCGGCGGCACGGAAGTGACCGAAGAGCGCCGCGTCCCGCGATTGGCGTACCTGGGCGATAGCTCGCCGCCGGGCCTCGATCAGAACCCGGCCATGTACGAGGCCCAGGTATTGATCATGGAAATGACGTTCGTCGCGCCGACGCATCGCAAAGAGAAGATCCACAAGTTCGGCCACATTCACCTGGACGACGTGGTGGCGCGCCGCGAAAAGTTCAAGAACGAAAAGATCATCGCAGCCCACCTCAGCACTCGCTACCACGCCAGCCACGCGAAAGCGATCATCGAACGCGCCATCCCGGACCTGTTCGACGGACGGCTGGAGTTGTGGCTGTAGCGGGGTTGCAAATGTCGACAGCGGTGAGCATTGCGGGGTATAATTCAACTATGAACCACACCTTCCAAGCCATTTACGAGCACGGGCTCCTGCGACCCTTGGAGCCCATTGACCTCTCCGAACAAGAGGTCGTCTCGCTCACGGTAACGACGAGGGAAAAGCCGTCCCTGGCCGAGACGGAAGAGGACGAGGCGGCAATCCGACGGCAGCAGGAATTCTTCGAATCTTTCCTCGAAAAAGCCGCGGCCATGCAGGCCGATATGCCCTCAGACGGTCTCAGCAATCGAGACCACAACAAGATTATCTATGGCCCGTGAATTGCTATTTGTCGACACCGGCGGTTGGTTCGCGCTCGCAGTAGCCAAGGATGAGGCGTCGGCGTTTCGCGAACGGTCGTTTGACACCGCAGTTTCGGTTAGCGACTTGGCATGTCGCCGACGTAGTGTAGTACCCCGGGCGCATCGTCTTTAATCTCGCATCGCAGAATCCAATCGCGATACGTATACGTATCTCCAGTTGCAAGTTCAGCAACGACCGAACTTGGCAAACCTACAATCCGATAGGGTCCGCTCCATTCGACAGTCCGTTGACCTTGAATGATTCTTGGCCCTCCCACGATAGTGGGCAAATGGATAACACCGAGTTCAACCTCGATTGATTGTTCGTCAAGTTTCTGCGTTACTCTGATTTCATCTCCAAAACAGCCAAAATCTCCCTGTTGTAAGTTTGGCGGCCGCAATCTGGACGGCTTGTGGACGGATTTTCCAAACGCACGTTTGGCGATCTTCAATTCCGCTTCCAACTTGCGCGCTTCGTTGCGAATCTTCGACTTTTCGCGTGAGGTTCCCTGTTTGCCTTTTTCCTTCAATTCTGCAATCTCGCTTTCCATCCGCGCCATCTCTTTCTCTTGCTCCGAAAGCACGTGCAACACGAATTCCTTTGGATATCCTGTCCGTTGGACAAGTCGCTCGACCGTCGCATCCGGAGCGTCGACCGCAAGTACCAACGCAATGACGATTGCAGGAATCACGTAGCATCTCCTCTACTTTTCAAATTGAATCGTGTCGCTAGTGCAGAGTCGTACGTTTGAGCGAACGATTGTAGCATTCGCATTAGCAAACTGCCAAATTCAGCGTGCCATGCCCCCCATCTACCTCGACCACAACGCCACCACGCCCCTCGACCGCCAAGTGGCCGAGGCAATGCGGGCGTGCGACGTCGAGGGTTATCTCAATCCTGCCAGCCAACACCAGTTCGGCCAGCGCGCGCGGCGACGACTCGAACTGGCGCGGGAAAGCATCGCTCGACTGCTCGGTGCGCGGACGGATTCGCATCGCGCCGACCAGGTGCTGTTTACCAGTGGGGGGACGGAAGCGAACAACCTCGCCCTGCTCGGTCTTGCCGGAAACCCACCTGGGCATGTGATTGTCACGGCGATCGAGCATCCCAGCGTGCTCGGCGCGGCGGAGCATCTGGAGCGGCGCGGATTCGCCGTCGATCGACTGCCGGTCGATGAGGCGGGCGTTGCGCGCGTCGCCGATCTTCCCGGGCTAATCCGTTCCGACACGCGTGTCGTGAGCTTGATGCTGGTGAATAACGAGACCGGCGTCCTCCAGCCGGTCCGTGAAGCAGCAATGTGCTGCCAGGCCGCTCGCGTGCCGTTTCACACCGACGCCGTGCAGGGGGTTGGCAAGTTGCCGGTCAACTTCGCGGAACTGGGCGCCACGGCACTGACGGCGACGGCTCATAAGCTCGGCGGCCCGCGCGGCGTCGGCGTCCTGGTGCTGGCGCATGGCGCCCCGTTGCAGGCGATCCACTTCGGCGGATTCCAGCAAGCCGGCCTGCGCCCCGGGACGGAGTCGGTCACCTTGGCCGTGGGGATGCAGACGGCGCTGGAAAATGTGATCGCCCAGCCCGAGGTCCCGGCTCGCTTGGAACTACTCCGGGATCGCTTCGAACAGGCGCTGCTCTCCCAGTTGCCGGACGTCATCGTCAACGGCGGCGGGGCTGCCCGAGCGCCGCATACGTCGAACCTGTCGTTCCTGGGGGTCGATCGGCAGATGTTGGTCGTGGCTCTGGACCTGGCCGGCGTCGCTTGCTCGACCGGTTCGGCCTGCGCCAGCGGGTCGAGCGATCCCTCGCACGTGCTGGCGGCGATGGGCGCCTCGGACCCGGTTTTGCGGAGCGCGTTGCGGTTCAGTTTCGGGGTCTCCACGTCGGTCCCGGAAGTGGACGAGGCCTGTGAACGTATTGTGAAAAGCATCAACGACTTGCGATCGCGCAAAAGTAGTTGAAAAGATTGTCTGAACGACTCGCGAACCGAATCGAAATTCGCTATAATTCCGGCTCGTCGCCGATCCACAGAACGGGCCAGTTCCCATGGCTTGAAATGGGTCGGCCGACCGTTGAATTTCGAGGTTCATTGCCGCCGTGCCCTCCGTCGCCGCAGCTACATCTTGGGGGGACGGTCTCGCCTTGAACGAGCAGCCGTCACACGGCTTGATGGAAGCGGCCCTGCCCGGCAATCTGGTCCTCGGCGCCGAACAAACGCGCCTGGTCGTCAGCTTGGAGGAGACGTACTCCGCCCTGCTGGCTGGCGCCGCTCCGCTGTACAACCCGATCATCCTGCAGGGACCGAGCGGCGTTGGCAAGACGCATCTGATGCGGGCTATCTGCGATAGTTTGCGATGCTGCCTCGGCAAGTCCGGCGTGTATTACGTTGCCGCCGCGGAGTATGCCCAGGAACTAGGCGAAGCGGTCGAAGCCGACGACGTTTCCGCTTGGCGAGATCGTCATCGCAGTACGCAGTTGTTCGTGTTGGATGACTTGGAACATCTCGCCGGCAAGGAACTGGCGCAAGACGAACTGACGCGCTCGCTCGATTTTCTTGTCGCCGAGGGCCGGCAGGCGATCTTGATTTCACACGCGGCACATGCCCGCACAAAGGGCTTTAACAAGCGATTGCTCGCAAGAATCACGGCGGGGCTAACGCTGCGGATGTCGCTGCCGGAGATTCCGGCGCGCGAAGCAATCTTGCGGGCAGTCGCCGAAAGCAAGCTCGCTCGAATCTCCGATGCGGCGTTTGGACTGCTGGCCACGGAGTTGGCGGATGCCCCTTCGGCGTTGATCGGAGCGGTCACTTACTTACAGACGGTGGGCGGCGGCGCGGAGATCGACAAGGCGGCGGCGCAGGCGTATTTGGATCAACGCGGGGTCGCGCAGAAGATCGGCGTCCGCGAAATCGCCGCGGCCACGGCCCGGCAATTCGCGATGCCGTTGACGTTATTGCGTGGCGAATCGCGGAGGAAAACCGTCGTCGCGGCACGCGGCGCGGCGATGTGGCTGGCGCGGCAGTTGACCGGCGCAAGCTTGGAGCAAATCGGCGCGTATTTCGGCGGACGCGACCACACGACGGTGTTGCATGCCTGCCGCCGCACGGAGGAACTGACCGCGCACGATGGTGAAACCCGTCGCGCGGTGGATGAAATTCGCGCCACTTTGGGCGCTACGCGTTGACCAAAGGAGTTCAGGGAGGGTGCTCGCGTCGATCGACGCGATACGTGGAGAACCTGTTGGCTGGCGGTTTGTGAACTCGACAGATACCAACAGGATGAACAGCGGAAATGCTCGAACGGATTCGACGCGCCAGGCATCAACAGAGATCCAACGAGGCATCGTCAGCCACCGGACGGCTTATCCACGGCGACAAAAGCGGGTTCCTGTCGACGTTAAGGCCAACGTGCATGGAAGTTAGTTCGATGATGCCGCATCCATTGACAGTGCATCGCCCTCTTCTTACTGCTACTACTGTTTAAGAAACTATTTCAGAAAGAGAAGCACGCGTCGCGAAGCTTTCGACGTGCTTCCTGGTCCCTCTGACGGATTCTGTTTCCATGAAGATCACCTGCGATCGTGAAAAACTCTTGGCTGCCTGGCAGCTCGCGCGGAATGTCGCGCCGACGCGCAGCCCGAAACCGATCCTGCAAAACGTCAAGCTCGAAGTGCAAGCCGATCGCGCCACGTTGCTGGCCACCGATCTGGAGATCGGCATCCGCATCGACCTGGCGGGCGTCGACGCCGAACAGCCCGGCAGCGTCCTGTTGCCGGTCGGCCGCTTCGGCTCGATTCTCAGCGAGAGTTCCGACGCCAATCTGCGGATCGAGTCGGATGGGCAAAGCATCCAAGTGCGCGGCGACCGAAGCGAATTCAAGCTGCCGGCCGCCGATCCGCACGAGTTCCCCAGCGTCGTCGAATTCAACGAAACGCGGTACCAAACCGCCGCGGCGCGGCTGGTGCGGGAATTGATCCGTCGCACGGTGTTCGCCACCGATAACGAAAGCAGCCGCTATGCGCTCGGCGGCGTGCTGTTAGAATTCGCGGCCGACAAGATCACGGCCGTCGGCACCGATGGTCGTCGCCTGGCGAAGATGGAAGGGCCCGCCACGAGCGTCGGTGATCACCACACCTCGGAAGGCATGACCATCGTCCCCAGCAAGGCGATGCAGCTCATCGAACGAACCTTGACGGAACCCGACGCCGAAGTGCATATCGCGGCGCGCGGCAATGACGTGCTGGTCCGTTGCGGGCGGATCACGATCTACTCGCGCTTGGTTGAAGGACGCTTCCCGCGTTGGCGCGACGTGGTCCCACAGCGCAATGCGCACAAAATCAACCTCGTCGTCGGTCCCTTCCATTCAGCCGTGCGACAAGCGGCGATTGTGACCAGCGAAGAAAGCCGCGGCATCGATTTCAGCTTCGCGGACGGCCGCTTGATTCTCGCCGCCCGCGCCGCCGACGCCGGTCAGGCCCGCGTGGAATTGCCGATCGATTACTCCGGCAGTGAAGTGGGCATCACGCTCGACCCGCGCTTCATCAGCGATTTCCTCCGCGTGCTCGATCCGGAAAAAACCATCACGTTCGACATCAAAGACAGCGAAGCCGCGGGCTTGCTTCTGACGGACGACGGATACAACTACGTGATCATGCCGCTGGCGCGAGAAAAATAAGCGTACAACCATTTTGAACCGCGGCGACGCAGAGGTGGAATGAGAGGGAAAGTCAAATTTATAAATCCGAATGTCGAATGATGAAGTGCTTCTGAGCGAGACCTTCGTCCCATCAAATTCCGTCATTCGACATTCAGTCATTCAAATTTGATTCGTCATTCGGATTTAGAAATTCGTCATTTCTCCCCCTCTCCGCGGTGAAAGGGAAATAGAACGTGGCTAGACCGCAAGCGATCGGCGATGTGCTCGGCGAGTTGATCTCGCGGCGTGGGTACGCGCGGGTCGAGGCAGGCGAGGCGTATGCGGCCGCGTGGCAAGTGGCGGCGGGCGAGGCGATTGGTCGATTCACGCGCGCCGGCCAAGTGAAGCGGGGGTTGTTCGAAGTGCAGGTCGCCAATTCGGCGTTATTGCAGGAACTCACTTTTCAGAAGGCGGCTCTGTTGACGAAATTGCGACACGAGCTGCCGCAGGAAAAGATCAAGGATTTGCGATTTAAGGTCGGCAAGGTCGACGGTGAGACCCAGCGCTAGACGCGTGCTCCCGCTTCCGACGACGGGCGATGCCAAACTTTGGCCGCTCAAGCCGGCGTCCACAATTGGGAAACAACAGGAATGGCAGACACAGACGATCGCGAGAATACGCCCGAGCAACCAGCCGAAGGCGCGCCGCCGGAGCCGCCGAAGATGTTGGAAGCACGGCGCGGTTCTGAAGATTACTCCGGTAAGGACTTGGAGCATCTCAGCGACCTGGAACACGTCCGCGAACGGCCGAGCATGTACATCGGCGATACGTACGCGCGCGGCTTGCACCACATGGTCTACGAAGTCGTCGACAACTCGGTCGACGAGGCGATGGCCGGCTATGCCTCGGCGATCTACGTAACGATCAACCCGGACGGCTCGGTGACCGTCACCGACGACGGCCGCGGCGTTCCGGTCGACGTCCATCCCGACTTGGGCTTCTCCACGCTGCAAGGCGTGATGACGGTCCTCAAGTTCGGTGGCAAGTTCAGCAAGGGCGCCTACCAAACCTCGGGCGGTTTGCACGGCGTCGGCGTCACCGTGGTGAATTTTCTCTCCGAATGGTGCGAAGTCGAAGTCTGCCGCGACGGTTCGGCGTATTACCAGGAGTACGAACGGGGCGTGCCCAAGGGAGACGTGCGTCGCACCGGCGCATCGAGCGAACGTGGTACGAAGACGACCTTCAAGCCGGACACGGAAATCTTTGCCAACGCGAAGTTCAACTACAGCACGCTCCACCGGCGGCTGCAAGAGCTCGCGTTTTTGAACCGCGGCTTACGGATTCATTTCAAGGACGAACGCTCCGGCGAAGGCGAATCCTTTTGCTACGAGCGCGGCATCATTGAATTCGTGGAGCATATGAACCGCTCCACGGAGGCCGCGCACAACGACGTGGTGTATATCGCCGGCGAATTCGAGGGCGTTGGCGTCGAAGTCGCGCTGCAATACAGCATGGAGTTCACGGAGAACGTCCATACGTACGTCAACAACATCAGCACTACCGAAGGCGGCACGCACTTGAGCGGCTTCCGCGCCGCCCTCACGCGGACGCTGAACGCTTACGGCAAGAAGGAAGGCTACTTCAAGGATCTCGTGCCGAGCGGCGACGATTTCCGCGAAGGCCTCACGGCCGTGATTGCCTGTCGCGTGCCGGAACCGCAATTCGAGGGGCAGACCAAAACCAAGTTGGGCAACGGCGAAGTCGAAGGCATCGTCAATTCCGCAGTCGGCGATTTTCTCGCCAGGTATCTCGAACAGAATCCGAAGACCGCGAAGATTATCGCTCACAAAGGATTGCTCGCGGCTGAAGCCCGGGAAGCGGCTCGCAAAGCAAAGCAACTGATGCGCGATCGCAAAGGCGCCTTGGCGGGCGGCGGCTTGCCCGGCAAGCTGCGCGATTGCACCAGCAAGGAAGTCGCCAAGTGCGAACTGTACTTGGTGGAAGGCGATTCGGCCGGCGGCAGCGCCGAAGGCGGCCGGTTGCGCGAGTACCAGGCGATCCTGCCGTTGCGCGGCAAAATCATCAACGCCTTCAAATCGCGTGAAGACAAGGTACTCGCCAACGAAGAAGTGCGGAGCATCATCGCCGCAATCGGCACCGGCATCGGCGAAGACGCGGACTTGCAGAAGCGGCGATACAACAAAATCGTGATCATGACCGACGCCGACGTCGACGGCTCGCACATCCGCACGCTGCTGCTGACGTTCTTCTACCGGCAGATGTATCACCTGGTGACCGCAGGACTCGTGTACGTCGCGCAGCCACCGTTGTTCCGCGTGAAATCGAAGCGTGAGACGCACTACGTCCAAACCGAAGAGGAAATGAAGGAGCGGCTGCTCTCGCTCGGTCTCACCGACGCGGTCTTCGAGCCCGGCGAAGATCGCCGCATCGAAGGCGAAGCGATGGCCAAGCTCGCCCGGGTGCTCGCTTCCCTGGAAGAATCGCTGATCGCCCTCGAAAAGCGCGGCATCAGCCTTCGGGCGCACGCCGCGCGGCGCGATCCGGAAACCGGCCTGCTGCCGATTTATCACGCCTTCCAAGGCGCGCAAGAGTACTGGTTCACCACGCG
>JAWXBP010000259.1 GCA_034440135.1 Planctomycetia bacterium | reverse complement strand
GCTCCGGCGGTGGTGGTGGCGGAGGTGGGCATGGCGGCCAACGTGGGCAGGGCAGTTGGCTGAGCCTGTTTCGTCGCGCGAAACCTGTCGAAGGCGCCGCGACGACCCATGATGCTGCCGCGCAACCGACCGGCGTATTGGCGCTGTTTCAGGCCCTCAAGCAGCGCGATCTGACGCCCTTTATCGACAAGATCAACCGCGGGCTCGACGACGCCGCCAATCACGCGGAACGTCTCGGACTGAGCGACCGCCGCGCGCACGACGTGGGCGTGATCGGCGGCATCGGCGCCGTGATGATGGCCTTCAAACTGGTGAAGGTTTTGCCGGGCGTGCCGGTTTTGCAGGGAGCGAAATCGATCTTTTTTATCCCGCTCTATATGTTGGCTGCCGACCGGACGCATTCTCGTTGGGGAGGCACGATGGCCGGTGGTATCATGGGATTTATCGCCTTCCTGAACGGCGACAGTCGCTACGGCATCTTCGAAGTGCTGAAGCACGTCGTGCCCGGACTGGTCGTCGATCTGGCGTGGCCGTTGGTGCGGATGTTCCGGCTGCGTTTCTCGATCCTGCTGGCCGTGGGATTGCTTGCCGCCGTCGCTCGCACCGCAACGCAATTCGCGATGGTGTTCTGCCTGGGAGCCGACAATGTGACCTTGTTCCTGCTGCCGGCGGAACGCCTGATTCCCAACCTGATTGCCGGATTCCTCAGCGCCTTTGTGAGTTATCCCATTTTGAAGAATATGGGTAGCGCAGCGCTGATCGAAAGGCAGCAGGCGAAGGAAGACGAGCAAAGGAGCAACGAAGCTGAGGAGTTGAGGCGTAGTAACGAAGTAGAGGAGCAGGCGAGCCAAGTAGAAACCTAGCCACACCACAAATCATCGCACCCAAGAATCTCCTTTACTCATCTACTCCTTTCCTCCTCGCCCATGCAAGCCACTGATCCCCGCCGCCACATCGACAGCCCGCTGATGCGCGAATCGCTCGTGGGCCAACACATCGGCGAGCAAACTTCGACCGAACGCGAAATCCGCATCATTCCGGACATGAACGTGCTGTCGATCGGCGGATTGAGCATCCTCGATCGCGGCCGTGGCGCGGTGCTGCCATTGCTGGATGAAGTCGTCGCGTGCCGCGCGAAGCACAAGTTCGTAGTGGGCGTCGGCGGCGGCGCGCGGTTGCGACACACGTTCCACATCTGCATGGACCTGGGCTTGCCGACCGGCGGATTGGCGATGGTCGCCGGCGCGGTCGACGAACAGAACAGCCGCATGATCTGGTCGCTGCTGGCCGCCAACAAAGGCATGTCGGCCAATAAAGAAAACTTCAAGGAACTTCCGCTCTGGCTCAACGAGGGCATGATCCCGGTGATGTCGAGCATGCCTCCGTATCACTTCTGGGAACCGCCGGCCGGACGCCAAGGCATTCCCATGAACGGCAACGACCTGGGCATGTTCCTCTTCGCCGACGTGATGGGCGGGCGCTCGATGATCTTCCTGAAAGACGAGCGAGGACTTTACACCGCCGACCCGAAGAAGGATCCCAACGCGAAGTTCATTCCCCGCATCGGCGTCCGCGAATTGCTCGCCCGCAAGCTGCCGGAGCTGATCATCGAACAGTCCTGCCTGGAAGCCATGCTCAATGCCCGGCACATCCGTCAGGTGCAAATCATCAACGGCCTCGAACCCAAGCTTCTCGGCCGCGCGTTAGACGGCGAACACGTCGGTACCATTATCGATGCGGATGGTTGAGGAATAGTTCGAAGTTTTCAGTGTTCAGTTTTCAGTGAGGATTTTGATCTCGCGCAAAACGTTGAACACGACAACTGAAAACTGAACACTGGAAACTTCAAACTGCCCATGCTAGCACCCTCGCGAAAATCGATTCTCAACCCGCTGGCCGAAATCAGCCTCAACACGCCCAAAACATTGGAGGCGTTGTATCCGTCCGTCGAGCCGCTGCGCATCCTGCCGGACGTGAACGTGATCAAGATCGGCGGGCAGAGCTTTGTCGATCGCGGCCGCGAGGCGATTTTGCCGTTGCGCGCGGAGATCGGCGAAGTCTGTAAAAAACATCAGATCTTGATCGGCGCCGGCGGCGGCACGCGTGCGCGACATGCCTACAGCTTGGCGCTCGACCTGGATTTACCGACCGGCGTGTTGGCCGCGATCGGCAATTCGACTTCGGTGCAAAACGCCCGCATCCTGCAGATGGTGCTGGCGGAATTCGGCGGCATCCTGGTGATGCCGGATTCGTTCCAATCCCTGCCGATGTACTTTCGCATGGGCTGCATCCCCATCATGCCCGGCATGCCGCCGTACGAATACTGGGAGAAGCCGCCTGAGAAGGGACGCATCCCGCCCAATCGCACCGATTCCGGCGTTTACCTCACGGCCGAGTGTTTGGGCGCGAAGCGCTGCATCTTCGTCAAGGACGAAGACGGGCTTTACACGGACGACCCGAAGAAGAATGTTTCGGCGACGCAGATCCCGCGCATCTCCGTGCAAGAGTTGCTAGAGCGCAACCTCGCGGACCTCGTTGTCGAGCCGGTCGTGCTGCACAACATGCTCAACGCCGTGTACGTCAAGGAAATCCAGATCATCAACGGCCTGAAGCGCGGTCAATTGACGCGCGCTCTGGAAGGCGAACCGGTCGGCACCATCATCTACGTGGCGGAATAAGCCGATGAATTGCACTCGGCAATCCATTGCGCATTGGTTGGTGCTGTCGGCAATCGCAATGTGCGCGGGTTGCACACCGGCTGCGCCGCCGAGCGGCCCGCCAGCCGCGACGCCGTCGACCGCACCCGCTGAACCAAGCACGGTCACGGTGGCCGCGGCTTCTGATCTGAAGTTCGCCCTGGACGAAGTGATTGCGGAGTTCAAGGAAGAGCATCCTGAGACAGAGGTAGCCGTCACTTACGGCTCCTCCGGAAATTTCTTCGCGCAGCTATCGAATAAGGCACCCTTTGACATCTATTTCTCGGCCGACATCGAGTACCCGCGCAAGTTGATCGAGGCCGGGCACGCCGACAAAGCGACCGAGTTCCAGTATGCGATCGGTCAAATCGTCGTCTGGGCGCCAAAGAGCTCGCCGCTTGATATCGAAGGCCAAGGCGTTCAGGCGTTGCTCGATCCGAGCGTGAAGAAGATCGCCATCGCCAATCCAGAGCATGCCCCCTACGGCCGGGCGGCGGAAGCGGCGATGAAACAGCTCGGCGTGTACGATCAGGTTAAGGACAAGCTTGTCCTGGGCGAAAACATCTCGCAAACCGCGCAGTTCATCGAAACCGGCGCGGCCGACGTGGGCATCATTGCGCTCTCCTTGGCGCTCGCGCCCGCGATGAGCGAAAAAGGCAAGTACGCCAAGGTGCCGCTCGACGCCTACTCGACGATGGACCAGGGGGGCGTGATCTTGAATTGGGCGAAAGATCCGGCGGCCGCTATGGAGCTGCGCGAGTTCGTCATGGGTGAGCACGGTCGCGCGATTCTAAAACGCTACGGCTTCTTATTGCCCGGGGAGTGACCGCGTGGATGGGGCGGCGCTCTGGCTCACTTTGCGGCTTTCAATTGCCACGACGGCGATCCTCACGATTGTCGGCATTCCGTTGGCGTGGTGGTTGGCGAACACCCGCTGGCGTGGCCGCTTTTTGATTGAGGCCGTCGTCGCGTTACCGCTCGTATTGCCGCCCACGGTGCTGGGGTTTTATCTGCTGGTGGCTCTCGGCCCGCACAGCCCGGTTGGCAAGGGCTATGAGTCGCTCACCGGCAGCATGATTCCGTTCACGTTTCCGGGCCTCTTGATCGGGTCGCTCCTGTACAACCTGCCGTTCGCGGTCCGGCCTTTTACGGCGGCGTTTTCGAGCGTCGATCGTCGGATGATCGAGGCCGCTTGGTGTCTGGGCGAATCGCGGTTGGGCACGTTCTTTCGCGTCGCGCTGCCGTTGTGTTGGCCGGGCGTGCTGACCGGCATCGTGCTCACCTTCGCGCATGCGATTGGCGAATTCGGCGTGGTGCTAATGATCGGCGGCAATATTCCCGGCGTGACTCGCACGTTGTCGATCACCATCTACGACGACGTGCAGTCGCTCGACTACGCCTCGGCCGGACAGACTGCGCTCTTTCTGCTCGGTTTCGCCTTCGTCGTATTGTGCCTGGCCCAGTTGCTCTCGCGACGAGGCGCCTCGATATGAGCGAAGAACTGGTCGTTGATTTCGAAAAGCGATTCGCGGGCGGCACGACGATCCGCGCGAACTTGCGCCGCCCCGCGCGCGAGTTCAACATCACCGTGCTGTTCGGCCCGTCCGGCTGCGGCAAGACCACGATCTTGCGATCGCTCGCCGGATTGGAACGGCCCGAGGCCGGCGAGATCCGGTTCAATGGCGAGACCTGGTTCGACGCCAAACAGGACGTCTTCCGCACGCCGCAAGCGCGCGATATCGGTTTCCTGTTTCAGGACTACGCCCTCTTTCCGCATTTGACCGTCGCGCAAAACATTGGCTTTGGCCTGCGGTCGCTTGCGACAAAGGAACGCCGCGAGCGCGTCGACGAAATGCTCCGGCTGTTTGAAATCATGGGCCTGGAAGGTCGTTATCCGAATCAAATCTCGGGCGGGCAACAGCAGCGTGTGGCGCTGGCGCGCGTGATGGTCCGGCGGCCACGGCTGCTGTTGCTGGATGAACCGCTGTCGGCCCTCGACGCCTCGCTGCGCGAGAACCTGCGCTGGGAATTGCGCCGACTGCTGGGCGAGTTCCGTGTCCCCGTCGTCTTGGTGACGCATGACCGCGTCGAGGCGATCGCGCTCGCCGATCAAGTCGTCGTGATGGAACAAGGCGTGATCCGTCAGACTGGCACCGTGCAAGAAGTCTTTACGCGGCCCGCCGACCTCTCGGTCGCCAAGATCGTCGGCACGGAGACGGTAGAGCCTGGCCGTGTGGTCGGCAGGGAAGACGGTCTGGCCGTGGTGCAAGTCGGCGGCGTGGAGTTGCTCGCGCTCCTGCCGGAGCACATCAAGGAGGATGCTTATGTCTGCATCCGCGGCGAAGAAGTCGTGCTGCAGCGCCAAGTCGATGCCGTGACCAGCGTCCGCAATCGCCTGGTCGCCCGCGTGGTGTCGATTGTGCCCGAAGGCCCCATGGTCCGCGTGGGCCTCGATTGCGGCTTTCGCCTCACGTCACTTGTCACCCGCCCGGCCTGCGAAGAGTTGCGCCTGCAAATCGGCGAAGAGGTCGTGGCAATGCTCAAAGCCCCGGCGATACATTTGATCGCGCGCGGATAGTAGTTCTGTAGCCGAGTTCTGTGACCTCGGTCGGAGAGGACGTAGCATCGTCCAACGCACCGAGGTCACAGAACTCGGCTACAGAATGCGCGAGCGCCGACATCAATTGCCCTACGACAACGGCCCGTCGAGGCCGATTGCGAGCTTGCCGAGCGCTTCCGTCTCGATCTGCCGTACGCGTTCGCGCGTCAAGCCGAGCGATTCGCCGATTTCTTTCAACGTGCGCGGCTCGTTGTCATCGAGACCGAAGCGCATCCGCAGCACGGTCGCTTCGCGGCGGTCCATCGTTTCCAGCAACCTCATCACGTGCGAGAGGTCGTCGGTCTCGACCATTTCGTCTTCGGGCGTTCGCGTGCGATCGTCCATCACGATCTCGCCGAGCGACCAGCCGGCTTCCGCCTGATCGGTTTGCGGCGTGCTGTTGTAAATCCGGATCGCCTTCTTGATGATCGGCAGTTTCTTGCGCGGCAGGCCGAGCACGCGGGCGATTTCTTCCGGAGTCGGCGTGCGTCCCAGCTCTTCGGTCAATCGCGAACTGGCCCGACGCCACTTGGAGAGCAACTCCACCATGTAGGCCGGAATGCGAATCGTCTTGGCGGTGTTGATCAGCGCTCGCTTGATCGATTGCTTGATCCAGTAGCTGGCATAGGTGCTGAACCGCGTGCCGACGCCGGGATCAAAACCTTCCACGGCGCGCAAGAGACCGAGATTGCCTTCCTCGATCAGGTCTTGCAGCCCCAGGCCTTTGCCGGTGTACCCGCGGGCGATGTTCACGACCAGCCGCAAGTTCGCACGGACCATGCGGTCGCGTGCCTGCGTGTCGCCTTGGCCGATCCGCGTGGCGAGCTCCTGCTCGTCCTTGGCGGACAAGAGCGCGGTCTCGTTGATCTCGCGCAAGTAAGTTTCGAGCGGCGATTGCACCGCGGCGGTTGTTCGTCGACGAAGCTTTGCCATGTGTGCTCTGTGCCGTGCGCGGAAACAATCACCCCTGGGACAGACTGAACTATCGACCCGCCAGATGGGGATTCTCGACCTAAGCGTCGACAAGGCTTGGTGTGCGGAATGTATTCCGCGGACTCAAGATAGCGATCGAAACGGACGGTCCGGCGACGACCGTCGAACGCAGGGGCTGGCGTGGCCGTCGTAACAATCGTGCCGATTGTCCGGCCGGCAAAAGGCCGGGCTTGAGAGAGAAAACGGAGCAGCCACTGCCACGTCCAACGCGGCCGAGGTCACAGACCTCGGCTACAGGCGGTTTGCGTACAATCGCTTGTAGATTGATTCGCAGACATTGAGCAGTTCGCGCCAATGTGCTGGCACGTCTTCGTTTTTCGGCTCGTAGGGCCGGAAGCCGGTCGATTTTTCGACTTCGTGGTACCAGTGTTTCGCCCAGACGCCGTCGGTGGAGCGCGGACCGGCTGGCCAGGTTAACATGGCGTCGGTGAATGCCACGCCGAGATTACCGCAGAGTTTATTCAACATCGACTGTGGGTCCGCCAAGACATCACGGGCGTCAATCACTAACGGTGTTTCGTCGTTACGCGACTGAAGCCATTCGAAGAGCTGCCATTGTTGCGGGAGCCCTGTGTCTTCCAATTGCGCTTCCGGCGTCGTTTTGATCAGCGACGTGAGCATCTCTTGCGGCTCGCGGATCAGCAGCACGTTTTGCAATTGGCCGATCCAATCGAAATCCATGCCGGGCAACAGATGGTGCGCCATGTGCTTCTGGAAGAAGATCGAGCGCCCCTCGGGCACGTCGCCAGTCAACCAGTCGGTCACCTTGCGCCAATCGGTTTCGCCAGCGGCGATGACTTCGTCGATACCCGGATGCGGCTTCCGCGTGACCGACAAGTAGTGCGCGTAGAGCGGCTCGTCGCACACGAACGTATCCGGCCGATTTCCCCATGCCCGCATCATCGCCGTGGAAATATTCCGCGGCCCCGACCACATCGCAATCCGTCGAGCATCCCCTGCCATCGCATCATCTCGCGTCATTCGTCATTCGAGCTTCGAAATTCGTCATTCGCCCCTCATTCTTCCTGAAACGCACTCAACCGCTTATACCGCGCCTCGCACCACAACGGGATGTCGGACTTGTACCAACTGGAGAAGCGGCTTTCGCTGGGGCCGCCGGGGAGATTGGTCCAGGCGTCGTCGGCACCGAGGTCGGTGACCAGGTGATACGAAGGCGCGAACGTGGTTTCCCGCGTTGCTGAACGCAGCAGATGCCCTTGAAATGGCGTGGCGTGGCAGCCGGGCATCGGCAGTTCGCTCGTGTGGAAGCCAAAGGCGTGCCCCACGAAGTTGCCTTCGAAGAAACGATTGGTGAAACGAAACGCGTTCACCACCGCCCAGGGTTCGTCCGGTTCGTCGTCTTCGCGCGCAACGATCACGCGCTCGGCGGCGCGGCGGATCAGTTCGCCCTTGTCGCGACCTTCCCACCAGACGGAATGCTCTTCTTTGAGCAGCCGGTCCAGGCAAGTGACCACCATCATCGAGAAGCCGGCGCGCGAGCAGAGATACAGCATCCGCCGCCAGCCGATGCCGCCGGAGCCCGGGTCTTGCCCAAAGATCTCCAGCAACACGCTGCGGTAGAGTTGCGTGAACAACGTCGGTTCGACGCTTTCCGGTGAGTAATTGCAATCCCACGCGGCGAGCCGGTCCTTGAAGTCGCCGTCCGGAATGTGCGGCAGCAAGACCGGCAGCAGATCGCGCGCTTGCAAGCTGATCACGTCATACTGCAGCGACTGCATATCCTTGAGCGTGGCCTGCGGCAGTTGTTCGAGGCGTTCGCGAATCCGCCTTGAGCGGTAACTGGGGAGCGGATGGCTCGAAAACTTCGGCCCGCTCAGGACGTCCAGGTTTTCATTCGCCGCGGCGACGTATCCGCTGGGCGGGTCGTATTCTCGCGGCAAGTGCTCGGCCTCGATCCAGCCTTGCCAGTGATTGGCTTCGTCCCAGGCGGGAATCGGCAGCAAGCCGCTGTAGCCGTTGCCACGCTTGGGCACCCAGCCGTTGGCTTGCTTGCCGATGTGACCTTCGCGATCGGCAAAGACCCAGGCCAACGTTGGTTGTGGGCAACCGCGGGCGACTTCCATCGCGGCGAGCGTATTCTGGCAGCCGACCATTTGCAGCCAGGCCGCCATCGAGCGGCCGGTCCCCTCGCTGTGACCGGTCCAGGCTTCGAGCAAATGCAAACCGGGGCCAAGCGCTTCGGGGTCGGATTCCAGCGTGCCAATCGGGTTCTGGTAGACGCGAATCGGCACGCCGCCGACGCCCTTGCGCACCACCACTTCTTCGCGATACCTAAAGTTCTTCCACTCTGTGCCGCGGCGATATTGCCATCCGGTCGGGCCGAGGCGGCAATCTTCGATGAAATAGTCGCTCGTGTCGGCCTTCCAATAAGTGACGCCCCAGGCCAGCCGAGGAGTCCGCGCGATGGCGAACAATGGGCAGCCGGGCAACGTCGCCCCGAGCACGTATTGATCGCCCCAGCGCAATACGCATTCGTACCAGATCGCCGGGAGTCGATTCACTTCCAGATGCGGGTCGGCGGCCAGCAAGGCGTGCCCCGTGGCGCTCCGCTCCGGGCGCACTGCCCAGGCGTTGCTGCCGGCGAGGCGAGGCAAATCGGTGAGCAATTCCAGCGCGTCGTCCGAGAGGCGGCTGGCGATTTTGATTTTGGACAGCAGGTCGAAGTCGGCGTCGTCCAGCGTGGGACGGAAGGTCTCGCGGAGTTTGTCGCGCGGCACGCCGGCATGAATCAACTCCAGCAGCAACCGCTCGTTCTGCTGCTGCGTGACCACCAGGCCGCCGTAGGAGAGCAGATTGCCGATCAGCAAGACTGCCTGATGATCCCAAGGCTCTTTCTGGAACCCGGTCGCCAGCATCGGCAGCGAGCGCCCGATTTGCTTGAGACCGTCGTTGACCCCTTCGCAATACGCGCCGATATCGGCGAAGGTGTCGTCGTCGAGTTGCTCGACTTCGCGCTGCAGGTGGAGATGCAACCCGACGCGCCGGAAGAACCGGTCCGTTTCCAGCAGCTCCGGTTTATCGGCGATCCGCTCCGCCGCGCGGCCGCTGGCCACGGCCCGGGCGAACAGCATCTGCGTGGGGCGGTCCAAAGCGTGCAGATAGCCCAGCGAGTACAAAGCGCCGCGCCAACCATCGGTGGTCACGTGCGGCACGCCTTGCCGATCACGGCCGGCGAGCATGGGGCGGCGGGCGAACTTGATTTTCAAGGTCTTCATGGCGATCCCAGCGCATGCGCTCTCGGAAGTTCAGTCATTGCCGCTCATCGGCCTGAGCCAGCTACGTGACGTTCCAGTGTAACGTCCGCGCGGACGCCTGACGCGACAGCTTGCCACGGCGCGGTGGAAGGTCGCGCGTCGGCGCGCGACACTGCCTGGGAGCGGTCCGGCCATTTCCGCCGCGCCGCCGGCAGAGGCCGGCCGCGGCGCCAAAGAGCGCTGGCGCACTAGCCCTTGCGGTGGCGAATCTTCGATCGCATGCGACGTTTCTTGCGTCCCAACTTCCGTCGCCCGCGTCCTGACTTCTTAACACCCACGACGCACTCCGTCTTTGGCTCGATATGTGTAAATCCACCCCCTGCGCCCCCTTTGGACGCCAGCTCAGCGGAACCCGAGAGTATAGCTGCAAGCAGGGCGCGGTCGCAAGACTGGGGCGCGAAAGGGATTCGGCGTCGATTCGGCTGGATGGATACGAGCGTTGCGCCGCTAAGCCCAGGGAAGGCCGCCGAAGTCGTCGGCGATAGGAAAGACTTTTAGGGCCTTCCCTGGGCTTGGATGGGGCGCCGCCAGCGCAAGAAACGCCGCGGCGGAGCGAAACAAATTGCGGCCCAAAGTGGTATCTCCCATTGGGGACTTATGCCGGTTGCGCTCGACCGCGGTTGGCACGCTAACTATCATGCATGGTTCCGGTTACCGCTAAATCGGGCGGACATGCGGCTCACGATTCGGCACAGAGGCGGGACTCCATGAAGCGTTGGGTGATCGCGGCAATTGCGTTGGTGGTCGTCGGAGCCGTGGGCGCCGTCTCGCTGCCGCGGATGCAGGCCTACTGGAAAACGAAGTACGGCGTGAAGTTCCGTGAAGAAACCGTCTCGCGCGGCGATATCACCCAGGTGGTGAATTCGACGGGCGCTATCCAGCCGGTTCTGAAGGTGACCATTGGCACGTTCGTCTCCGGGCCGATCATCCAGTTGAACGTCGATTTCAACTCGAAGGTGAAAAAGGGAGACATCATGGCGCTGATCGATCCGCGGCTTTATGAGGCCGCGTACGACAGCGATAAAGCCCGGCTGGCCACGGCCGACGCCGACGTCGTGAGGGTGACCGCGCTGTTGCAACAGGCGATCAATGACGAGAAGCGATCCAAGCTCCTCAGGGCGGAAAATCGCGATTTCATTTCGGACTCTGAAATGGATCAATTCAAGTTCGCCAGAAGCACGCTGGCGGCCCAACTGGAAGCCGCCAAGGCGGCCGTCATCCAAGCCAAAGCGAACTTGAAGAACTCGGAAACGAATCTCAAATACACCGAAATCGTTGCGCCCGTCGACGGAGTTGTCATCGACAAGAAGATCGACTCCGGCCAGACGCTGGCGGCGCAGTTCCAGACGCCTGAGTTGTTCATTGTCGCGCCGGACATGGAAAAGAAGATGCTCGTCACGGCCTCCGTCGACGAGGCCGACATGGGGCTCATCAAAGACGCGCAACTACGCGGCGAACCGGTCACGTTCACTGTCTACGCGTATCCTACGGAGCTCTTCCACGGGACGATTTCACAAGTTCGGTTGAACTCCACCACAACGCAAAACGTGGTGACGTATCCCGTCGTGGTCGAGGCGCCGAATCCTGAATTGAAACTCCTTCCGGGCATGACGGCGAACATCTCGTTCCGGATCGAGAAGCGCGAGAAGATCCAGCGGATCCCGAATGCCGCCTTGCGGTTCTACCCGAAGCTCGAACAAGTGCGGCCGGATGACAAAAAGATTCTCGAAGGAACCGCCACCTGCCGGCCGACCAGCGGCAGGGGGAATGAAAACGGCCCCAGCGAATCCCAGCGTTCGGCCGACGAGCGCGCCAAGGCCGGGCGCGAACGCAACCGCCGCCATGTCTGGGTCGTGGAAGGCGAACTACTCCGAGCGATCGAAGTCACCGTCGGCATCGCCGACAACGAATTCACGGAACTGCTCACCGGCGAAATCAAAGACGGCCAGGCTCTCGTCACCGGCGAAAAACCGCCCGGCCCGTAAGCAACTCCTAACTACTTCACCTTCTCCACCTACTAACTACTCCACCTACTTCCTTCCCCATGAACCTCTTCCTCACTCTCCGCATCGCCGCGAAAGCGCTCCGCAAGAATAAGTTGCGGGCCGGGCTCACGGTGCTGGGCGTGGTGATTGGGATCGCCGCCGTGACGACGATGGTGTCGATCGGCCAGAGCGCCGGGCAGTTGGTGCAGGATCAAATCCAGGGCCTGGGGACGAATGTCTTCGTCGTCTTTCCTAGCGCGGGGCGGCAAGGCGGCGCAAGGCAAGGACTCGTCGTCACGCTTACTGCAGATGACGTCTTGGCAATGGAGCGCGAGTGTCCGGCCGTGATGGCGGCCTCGCCGATCGTCGGCGCCCAGGGGCAGATCATTTACGGAAACTCCAATTGGTCGCCTAATGAGATGGTGGGTGTTGGGGTCAACTACCTCACGGTCCGCAACTGGTCGTTGGCGCGCGGCGGATTCTTCACCGAGAACGACATCACGTCGGCCAACAAAGTCTGCGTCATCGGTCACACCGTCGTGGCGAAATTGTTCCAGACGACCAATCCGATCGGCGAGACGGTGCGGATCAAAAACATCCCCTTCACCGTGATCGGCATCTTGGAGTCGAAGGGCGCCAACATGGTCGGTGAGGATCAGGACAACATTGTAATCTGCCCCTATTCGACGGTGCGGATGCGGCTGCAAGGGTCGAGTTTCCGCAACATCGACGCGGTGATGGCGCCCGCCCGGTCTCCGGCGCTGATTGACGTCGCGGCGCAAGAGACGTACAGCCTGTTAATGGAGCGCCATCGGATTCCGCCCGGCGAGGCGGCCGATTTCGAGGTCGGCACCGCGGCCGAAATTGCCAACATCATGGGCATCATCACCGGTGTCATGACGATGCTGCTCGCGGCGATCGCCGGCATCTCGCTGCTCGTCGGCGGCGTGGGCATCATGAACATCATGCTGGTTTCCGTCACGGAACGCACCCGTGAGATTGGCATTCGCCTGGCCGTGGGGGCGCGCTCGCGCGACATCTTGCGCCAATTCCTGATCGAAGCGATGCTCCTCTCCAGCGTCGGCGGCATTGTGGGGATTTTGCTCGGCATCTCCGCATCGGTCGGCATCATGACGGTGATCAATTCAATTACCGTCGGCTCGAAGTGGCCGATTGTCGTCTCGCTGCCGGCGGCAGTCGTGGCGCTCGTATTCAGCGCCGCCGTCGGCATGTTCTTCGGCTATTATCCCGCGCGCCGCGCGAGCCGGATGGATCCGATTGATGCGCTACGCTACGAGTAAACCCACATAGTCTCCTTTCGCTCCGCGAAAGGCTCCGGACCTTTCGCGGAGCGAAAGGAGACTATGTCGTATCGCCTTGCCGCAATCGCTCTGTTAAGCGCCCGGAGATCAGGTCCGCCTCGAATTCCGCTAGCGACGCGTAGAGCACATCGCTCAAGAACTTCACCGCCCAGTTGTGGGCCAGCGGGCTAATGGCCACGACCTTGCGGCCGGCGCGGTGCGCTTCCCAGATTTCGATCGCCGTGCCCATCGAGGCTTCCGGAATGAAGGCGACGACGACGTCGCATTCGCCGCACATTTGATTGTGCCGCAGAAAGACCTGGCGGCCGACGCCGTCGTCGTAATTCAGGGACTCTCCGTGATCGGCCAAGGGGTCGTAAACCTCGGCTTCCGGCAAATGTGCGATCAGCAGATTTCGCAATCGTGCGCGGTAGTCCTGGTCGTGCAGCGCGGCTTCACGCAGCGAGCCTTGCATGATGCCGGCCAGAAAAATTCGCATGGTTTTCACTTGATGAGGTGTGCGACTTTACGTGCAGCATTACGTCAGCTAGCTACTTTGGCGGCACGGGCGCACTCGCTTGGCAACGGCTGCCCTGCGATTGTGCAGTTTCAGGCTGGATTTTGGCAAGGCGTGCATTTTCGGCGGCCTACGGTAGGCGGATTCCCGACCGGATGGGGGTTCAACACGTTGGCACGCGAGTTGCGAAGTGTTTCTTCGGAACGATGAGGCAATTATCGCACAGGGCCGTAGCAAACGCACGCAGTCGCGGCTGGAGCCTCGCACTGGACGACGCTCCCCACACCTCATCAAAAGCGCATCGAAGCGCGCCCCGAACGCTAACGCCACGGCGGTATGATGCCGTGCGCGACGTAGCGCTAAACACAAATTCGCGTTCGCTGTGGACATTCCCGACGAATGTCAGCAATGACGATTTTTTGCGTCGCTCACGGAAGGCGACGGCATGCGCGGACAGATTTGTCCGCGCTATGCGTCAAGCAATGGACTTCAACCGAGGAGGAGAGGCAAGGGCCATGAAACAGGGCTTTTTGATTGATATGGACGGCGTGTTATATCGCGGTCCGCAGTTGATTCCCGGCGCCGATCGGTTTCTCGCACAACTGCGAACGCGCCGCATTCCGTTTCGATTGCTCACCAACAACAGCCAGCGTACGCGGCGCGACGTCGTCGCCAAGTTGGCGCGGATGGGCATTCACGTCGACGAGGAGAACGTCTACACCAGCGCGATGGCGACGGCGCGTTTCCTCGCGCAACAAAAACCTGACGGCACCGCGTTTGTGATCGGCGAAGGCGGTCTATTGACCGCGCTGCATCAAAACGGCTACGCCGTGGTGGATCATGAACCGGATTACGTCGTGGTTGGCGAAGGACGGACGTTCAACCTGGAACAAGTCGAAGCGGCCGTGCGGATGATTCTGGGCGGCGCGAAGTTGATCGCTACGAACCTCGATCCGAACTGCCCGACGCAACACGGCCTGCGGCCCGGCTGCGGCGCCATGGTGGCGATGCTCGAAGTGGCGACCGGCGTGAAGGCCTTCAGCGTCGGCAAACCCAGCCCCGTGATGATGCGAGCCGCTCGCAAGGAAATGGGCCTGGCGACCGACGAAACGACCATGATTGGCGACACGATGGAAACGGACATTCTGGGCGCGGTGCAACTCGGCTTCCACAGCGTGCTGGTGCTGAGCGGCGGCACGCACCAGGAAGACTTGCAGAACTATGCCTACCGCCCGGAAATCATCGTCGATTCCCTGGCGGAATTCAGCGAACTCCTCGACCGCAACGACTGGCGCCCCGTCTGGTCACGGGCAAAACTGGCGATGGCCATGGCGGAGTGACGTCTCAATCCTTTTGAACCGCAGAGACGCGGAGGCGCAGAGGATTTAACCGCGAAACACGCGAAATTACGCGAAAGGAAATACTTCAAATCGATGCTATTTCGAAGTTCCACTTTTCGCGTGATTTGACGTGTTTCGCGGTTAGATTCCTCGCTCCCTCCGCGTCTCAGCGATTCCGCGGTTCATTGGAATAGCGTCCGCTGTGCGGGCAGAAGGTCTTCCAAGCGGGCGGAGTCGAACTGCGTCGTGTGGTCCCAGCGGGCACTATCATTGGTGACGACTTGACCTTGATCGTCGACTGGCGCGAATGATGCGCCGAAGATCGAGGCGCCGGTGAAGTTTGCGCCCTGGAGCTCGGCGCGGGAGAAATCGGCGCCTTCTAGATCGGCGCCGAGGAAGCTTGTGCTGCGGAGATTCACGTCCGCGAGGCGGGCGTTGCTGAGATTGGCGCCGGCGAAGTTCGCGCCCGAGAGGTCGCAACCGCGAAAGTCGCTATCGCGCAAGAGTGCGTTCACCGCCTGGAGGCCAGCGAGGTTATGCCCGCGAGCGTCGATGCCGCGGAGATCCAGGCCGGAGAAATCGCGCGCCGCGAGCAAGTTCGCCGTTTCACGCCGATCGAGCGACGGCGCGAGGTAGCGTTGCTCGCGCCAGGGATCGGCCGCGTTGTGATAGCCGGCCGTGGCCTCCCAATAGCCTAGCCGGTCCGAGTCGAGCAACTCGATCCGCTCCAGCCATTTGACGCTTTTATAAAAGTAGCGGCCGGGAACCACCGAGCGCAGCGGTCCGCCGTGGACGCTTTCCAGCGGCTTGGCTTGAGCTTCCCAAGCGATCAGCGTGTTCAACTCCAAGGCGTCGGCCAGTGGCAATGACGTGCTGTGTCGCCGGTCGCTCCGCGCGACGAAGGAAACGAACCCTGCGGAGGAAACCACGCCGGCGCTTTTCAGCAAGTCAGCCAACGTCACGCCGACAAATGGCATCGCCAAGATCGACCAACGCGTCACGCAGTGGATGTCGACTTCCAGCCGCGTCCGCGGCAATGCCAGAAGCTGATCCCACGACCATTGATGACGGCGTCCGCTGACCTCCACGAGCGTCAGCGTCCAGGCCTCGGGGCCCTGGCCGGGCGCGCGTTCACCGACGAAGGGCCATTTGTGGGCCGCGGCGAGTTGCTGGCCGGGAGGAAGCGGGAATTGCGTCACGGAGATTTGTCGCCGATCAAAAAAAGCATGGGAGGCGGATCACGTCGCCGATCGAGCCATTGGCCCATCGGCGACGGACTCGCCTCCCATCTATTTAACGCGACGCGATCCCGGCAAGCTACGTACACCCGCATAAAGTTTGATGCGGGGCGCCAGTGGC
>JAWXBP010000258.1 GCA_034440135.1 Planctomycetia bacterium | reverse complement strand
GAGTGGATCGACCATGCATCGCAATGGTTGCGCGGCGTTCAAGGAGAGGTGCTGTTCATCAACAGCCACTATTGGGATGCGGGTCTGGCCGGCGCCGGCTTGGCGCACCGGTTCAACATTGCGCACGTGCATACACCCCATTCGCTGGGCGTGTGGAAGCGCGACAGCATGCCGGGCACGTCGCAGGAGAAGGAGTCGCGCTACAACTTCCAGCGCCGCATCGGGGAGGAGACGGCCATCTACCTCGGAGCGGATCTGGTTGTCGCCACCACCACGCAACAACATGAGCTCCTGGCGGCGCCGGAGTATGGCGTCGATCCCGATTCGATCGTCGAGATTCCTCCGGGCTATGACGACACTCGATTCTTCCCAGTTTCTCCGGCCACGCGTTATCTACTCAAGGGAGACCTTGGTCTGCGCGGCCGCGTAGTGCTCGCGCTGGGGCGCATCGCTCGCAACAAAGGTTACGACCTGATGATTCGGTCGATGCCGCCGGTATTGGAGCGCTTCGCCGACGCACAACTGGTCCTGGCGATCGGCGCCCCGGATCCCTCGCCCGATGAAGTCCGCATGTTGACCGAGTTGCAGTCGTTGGCAGCCGAACTCGGCATCGCGGAGCGCGTTGTGTTCCACGACTTCATCCCGGGAGAGCAGTTGGCCGACTACTATCGCGCTGCCGATGTATTCGCCCTCAGCAGCCGCTATGAACCGTTCGGCATGACCGCCATCGAAGCGATGGCCTGCGGCACGCCCACCGTGATTACCACCGAGGGCGGGCTCTGGCACTACGTCCAATGGGGAGTGGAGGCCATTTACGCCAACCCGAACGATCCGGAAGCCTACGGGCATTCGCTCTGCGACGTCTTGGCTTTTCCCGAAGTGGCGGCGCAGCTGGCCGAGAATGGCGCTCGCAGAGCTCGCGGTTCGTTCACCTGGACCGCGGTAACCCAAAAGTTCCTTAATGAGGCCTCGGCCGCCGTCGAACATCGGCGGTCCACGGTGGCGCGTTCGCTGGGTGTACCAGGCCCACGCAAGTCGACCAAGAGGGCGCCCACAGCTGTATGAGCGCTCCTCGGATGTTAGTCACCGATCTCGACGGCACCGTCCTTGGAGACGTCCAGGCGCTCGAGCGCTTCCACGCTTGGCGCTCCGGCGTGGGACGTCATTACGCGGTCGTCTATGCCACCGGACGCACGTGCGTGGATGTGGCGCGCTTGGTTGCCGGCGGACAACTTCCCGCACCGACTTACACAATCGGCGCGCTGGGTACGGAGCTGTCGGAACACGCCGCTGGCGGCAAGGCCGCCATCGGGCCACCCTTCGGAGACCAAAGCTGGCAAACGCGCCAAGTGAAACGCGTACTGTCAGCGATGCGTGAATTGGAAGTACAGCCGGAGGAGTTTCAATCTCCTTACAAGGTGAGCTACTTCCTCGAACGTGCGACTACCGAACAACTCAAATTGGTGGGTGCGGCGCTGTCGCAGGCGCGGATTCAGTTCGAAATGATTTATAGCGGCGAGCGTTTTCTCGATATCCTCCCGCTGGGCGTGAGCAAGGGAGCCACCGCCAAGATGCTGGCGGCGAAGCTCGGCGTTTCGCCGCGCGAAGTCATCGCATCCGGAGACTCGGGCAACGACGTTTCCCTCTTCCGGCACGGCTTCCGAGGCGTGCTCGTCGGCAACGCCGAAACCGCTTTGGCTCGCGAGGTTCAGGGCGATATCTATCACTCGCCGTTAACCCATGCCGATGGCGTGCTGGACGGATTGAAGTACTGGGAGTCTGTCGCGAAGAAGCAAGACTCAGACTGTGGCGCTCCGAGCGCCGTTCATTCGTGATGATCGACTGACGACGGCTCCAGATGCAGGTCGTGACAGGCCTGGATGAAGCTCGCGGCGCTCCATGCCTGGTAGGCTTTACCCATGGGACGCCCGGTGACGCCGTGATGCCACTCATTGAACTCCCAGTCGTGTTCCATGCCCATGGCACACAGCTTGGCAAGCTTCACCATTTCGCGGCGCGCGACGTCGACGAGTCCCAGTTTGTGGATGAATCGCACCCAGACGCCGCCAATGAACGGCCAAATGCCTCCGTTGTGGTAGTGATTGGGCAAGTTCAAGAGGTTGACCGTGAAATACTCGCGCCATTCCGGATCGCCGGCGAAGACGGGCGGGTAGAGATTCCGGCACGGTCCAGGCTCGTTGGCGCCGACGCCCCACAAGAAGCGAAAGGTCATTATCGCCTGTCGCGTCGAGATCAGGTCGTACATCAGATAAGCCAGCGTATTGGCCAGCACGTCGCAACGCCAGCTGAATCCGAAGGGGGATAGTTGCGCCACCAGATATCTGGCGTCGCCCAGACGATCTTGGGCCATCGAGAACGCGCGCGGCCCCCCTTCCGGCGACGGATTGGTGCTCGGCCAAAAATTGGTGAGGATCATCGTGCGGACGTGCCGTGATCGGACCCGGAATTCCTCAGCCTCCTCGCCCATGCCGAATCGGGCCAGAATGTTCGCGTAACAGACGAGACAACGGTACCACAACACCTCGTCGTAGAGCACGTGATAACTGCGTGCGAACAAGTCCGTCCAATCGCCCGCCTCAGGAATTTCCAACAGCCCGCAGTTGTTGGAGTCGTGCGCCAATAGCCAGTCCATCGTTCGCCGCAACTTCGGAAAATGGTCCTGGACGATCGACCAATCGTTGGTTTCATTTGCGTGACGCCACAGAGCGATGACCACCCACAGTGCGCTGTCCATGGAGGCAATGCCGCCGACCCCAGCGTATTCCGGCACATCGGAGTCAATGCGCACATTTGCAGGAATCTGACCAGATGCGGTCTGCTGGGCCAACAAGGTGCGCAACGTCGCAGCTTGACAGTCGCGTATCTGCTGGTCCGGGATATCTAAGGTCCACACGATGGTCATCGCCCCGTCGCGTGCCCAGACGGAGCGGTAGTTTACATCGGTCCCGTACACCTCGTTATCGGTCAGGGAGCAGGCGGAGAAGCCCTTGGGCGTGATATTCTTGCGCAGTGCTTCCAGCGCTTTTTGATAGCCGGTCTCGAGCAAATCACGTTCGGCTGGGGAAAGATCACGATACTCCGAGGGGCGGAACAGGATCGGATGTTTCATGGCAGGCAACGACCGGCCTCCGAAGTGGTGAACTCGTCCCGAACCATCCTAAGTTTACCGAGTTATGCGCAATCCTTAAATGGAGGCAAAAGTGCACGGTCATCTCGACAATCGATGAATCCCCAAAGCCGGATCGTGCTCACTCAATGCCAGCGATTCCACGGCACGCATTGAAGGGCGGTAGGGGTCGGAGATGACAAGCGGAGCGGTTGGCCTTGGTCACCCGCTGCGCTTTATTTATTGCTCGCGCGGCAACGTCGCTTGCGAGACGCGCGGGCCAGCCTCGCGCGAGGCTTGAATCGCCAGCCATTGTTGGTCGCGTGACCACACGAGCTGACATTCGACCGGCGCTCGATCCTTTCGATCGGCACGTTCCTC
>JAWXBP010000257.1 GCA_034440135.1 Planctomycetia bacterium | reverse complement strand
TAACAGTTATAGATGTGGTGTCACTTGCAAGGCCACCAATATGACCATCGACCAAGTTCGCAAGCTCCATCGAGCCGTGCCGTTTCAGCCGTTTGAGATTCATCTCGCGGATAGCCGTGCGTTTGCGGTCGATCATCCCGAATTGTTGGCCGTGATTCCGCCCGGTAGAACGATCGTCGTCGGCCTAGCGGACGGCACGGCTGAGATTGTGGATTTGCTGCTGGTGACCAGTCTCACGCTGCGGACGAATGGGCATTCGCGGAAGCGGCGGCGATAGGACGCCGCACTTCAGCGCGCTGGCGCGTCGGGTGAAGCGGTTGCTCCCCCTCGCTGGCGCTTCGGGTTGGTGTTTCAGCTGACCGGTGAATAGAGCGCCGATTGCAGCACCCGCCAGCAAAGTAAGCAGCACTTTTGGCGGTTCGGCGTTAGCTTGGGGCCGAATAACGCGAGCATCTGCTGGGCCGTGAAGGCCTGGGCCTCGTCGCGCGATTTCCCTTCGACCGCTTCGACCAGCATCGAAGCGGCCGCCTGGGAAATGCAGCAGCCGTCGCCGTGGAACCAGGCCTGACAGATACGGCCCAGCGGATCGAGCTGGAGTTCCAGCTCGATCTGGTCGCCGCACAGCGGATTGTCGTCCGCTGCGCGGTGCGTCGCCGCCGGGCAATGCCCACGGTGGTAGGGCTCCTCGTAGTAATCGAGGACGCGTTCCTGGTAAATATCCTCGTCGCTCACGGTCATAAGTTATTGCGGCAGGCGTTCGGTCTCGACCTTCGGCAGCGGGCCGGTGCAGGCCTTCATGAAGGCCACCAGGTCCTGCTTTTCCTGATCGGTCAGGTCGAGCTTTTTGACGTCCTTGTCGAGGTACGGGTTGGGATGTCCGCCCTTATTGTACCATTCGACGACTTCTTCGAGCGTCTGCTGGCTGCCGTCGTGCATATACGGAGCGGTCTGTTCGACGTTGCGAATCGTGGGCGTCTTGAAGGCGCCCTTGTCGGCCTCGACCTTGGTGACTTCAAAGCGGCCGAGGTCCGGCTTTGCGGCGTCCATGCCCACACCCAGGTTGTGGTACTTCTCATCGGCCAGGTTCGGCCCCACGTGGCAGGCGGTGCAATTGGCCTTCTGGCCGAAGAACAAGTCGCGGCCGCGCTTGGCACTTTCGTCCATCGGATGCGCCTCGGCGTCGGCCAGGGCTTTTTCGTAGAGGGCGAAGGTGTCGGGATCGTCTTCTTTGAGCGATTCGACATCTTGGTCCGCGAACAACCGGAGTTGCTCGTTGTAATCGTACGGCGACGCGCCGGTGACGATCGCACGCTCGAAGCTGGCGATGGCTTTGGCGACCGTTTCGATGTTGAGCCCTTCGCCCGGGAAGATTTTGGCGAACTGCAACTTGTAGCCCGGAATCGCATCCAGGCAGGTCACGCAAGCATCGTGCGTGTTACCCATCTCAATCGGATTGGCGATTGGCCCCTTGGCCTGCTCTTCGAGCGAAGCGGCGCGGCCGTCCCAAAACTGCACGTCGCTCAGAATGCGATTGTAAGCGGTCGGCGAGTTGCGATTGCCCGTCAGCTTTTCGATGCCGACGCCAAACTGCGTATGGGCAGCGTAGCCTTGCTCCGGATCGTGGCAGCCCGCGCAGGCGATCGCGGTGTCTTTGGCCAGGCGGGTGTCGAAATAGAGTTGACGGCCCAGCTCGATTTTGGCGCGGGTCAGCGGGTTGGCCTCTAGGCCCTTCACCTGATCGATGCCAGCGTTCAAGCCGAGTGGCAGCTCAATCTGGAGAACTTCGTGATTCTTCGGATCGTCCAACCAAGCCTGGATTTGCGCCGTGGTAGCCGGACCGTCGCCGGGAATCCCGGCAGTGAGCTCCGGCGTGCCGAGCAATACCGGCTCACTGGCAGTGGAGGCAGGAGCAGTCGTCTCGGCGGTCGCCGCTGACGCCGGCTTCTCTGCGACCTCAGCCGGGGCAGTGATCGCCGCAGCGGGCTCTTTTTCGGCAACCGCGACAGCAAGGGCCGTCCCCGGAGCCACCGCGACGGGTTCGCAACCCAGGCAGGGCATGGTCACGGCGAGCAGACAGATCGACGAAGCCAAACGGAGCCGCATACGGGAAACCTCGTCAAGGATGAAATCTAGGGGAGTTGCTGGCGGGCAGGCGTCGCGCCGATTTCGGCCCGATGGCTTGAAGTATATCAATAATCATTATTATTTCAAGCTTGGGAGCGACGGATTCGGGGCGTAAAGCACATAGCCGCGTGCGATGGCCCCTTTGACCGCTCGCCGCAGCGCCGGTAGTTTGAATTCGATCATGGCAAGATGGCCGCGACACGTTTGGACGACGCTCTTCACTTACGGCACGATGTTCGTGCTGTTTCCGCTGCTGTGTTGGTCGGCCTACAAGTGGCTGCGACCGTAGCCCCGAGTCGGTTCTACGGCTTCGACGCGTGCCCGTTCTGGTTGAGCGACGATTGCCAGTCCTGCAACAGTCGCAACGCGTCGAGCGGCGTGGTTTGATTCACGTCCAAGTTGCGCAGGCGATCCACCAGCGGATGCTCCGCCGGCTCGAACAGTAGTAGTTGCAGATCGCCGGCCTGTTTCCTCTTGCCGCGCCGCGCCAGCTTCGCCTGACCGCGCTCGTCCAATTGCTCGGACTCCAACTGGTTGAGGATTTCCTTGGCGCGCTCATTCACCGCGCGGGGAATGCCGGCCAGCCGCGCGACGTGGATACCATAACTCTTGTCCGCCGCGCCCGGCACGATTTTGTGCAGGAAGATCACCTGATCGTCCCATTCGCGGACGGCGACGTTGAGGTTCGTCACGCCGGAGAGCGACTTCGCTAGTTGCGTTAGCTCGTGGTAATGCGTGGCGAACAAAGTGCGGCAGCCAATCTGGTCGTGCAAGTGTTCCACGACGCTCCAGGCGATCGACAAGCCGTCGTAGGTGCTGGTGCCGCGGCCAATCTCATCCAAGATCACCAGGCTCCGCGCGGTCGCCGTATTGAGAATCCGGGCCGTCTCCGTCATCTCGACCATAAATGTGCTGCGCCCGCGTGAAAGCTCGTCGCTCGCGCCGACGCGGGCGAAGATGCGGTCGGCGATGCCGATCGTGGCGCTCCGCGCGGGGACATAACTGCCGAGCTGCGCCAAGAGCGTGATCAACGCGACTTGGCGGATGTACGTGCTTTTGCCGGCCATGTTCGGGCCGGTGATCAACAGCACAAAGCCGGCGTCCGGCGCGGCGGCGACGTCGTTGGGAACGAACGTACCGTCCGGCTCGGTGAGGTCCAGCACCGGATGGCGACCGTCGACGATCTCCAATACCGGTTCGTCGACAACCGTCGGCCGGCAATAATTGCGCTGCCGGGCCAACTCCGCCAACGAAGCAAGCACATCCAGTTCGGCCAGGATGGCGGCCGTGGACTGCAGTCGCTGCGATGCGGTGGAAACGAGTTCGCGCAGCTCAACGAATAGCTGAGACTCCAATTCTTTCGCACGTTCGTCGGCCGTGAGAACCTTCTCCTCATACTCCTTCAACTCCGGCGTGACATATCGCTCGGCGTTTTTCACGGTCTGCTTGCGAATGTACTCCGGCGGCGCTTTGAACTGGTGCGTGTTTGTAATCTCCAGGTAATACCCGAAGACCTTGTTGAAGCCGCACTTCAAACTGGGAATGCCGATCCGCTCGGCCTCGCGCGCTTGATACTGGGCGATCCATTGCTTGCCGCCAGCGGCGAGCTCGCGCAACGCGTCGAGCGGTTCGTGAAAACCGCCGCGAATGATGCCGCCGTCGCGGACGCTCAATGGGCAATCGTCCACCAACGCCGCTTCCAGACGGGCGCGAATCTCGGGACAGAGATCGATGCCGGCCTCCAACGCGTTGAGCCGCACACTTCGCCGCGCCGTCAGCTTCGCCTTGAGCGCCGGCAAGTTTGATAGCGTCTTGCCGAGGAAGCAGAGATCGCGGGGCGTAGCCCGAGCGGTCGCCACACGGGCGAGCAATCGCTGTAAGTCGTATACGCCGCGGAGTTGTTCGCGCAGCACGTCGAGCAAGGCCCGTTCGTCGAGCAACTCGCCGACGGCATCCAACCGCGCGTCGATGGCTGCGCGGTCGGTCAGCGGATTGGCCAGCCAATCGGCCAACATCCGCGAACCCATGGCGGTCACCGTGCGATCGATCGTCGCCAGCAGCGAACCTTCCCGTTTGCCCTCGCGCATCGTACGCGTAATTTCCAAACTGCGGCGGGTCGATTCGTCGATTTCGAGCGCATCCGAGGCACGATACGCCAACAACCGATCGACATGGGAAAGCGACGTCTTCTGCGTTTCGTGCAGATAATCGAGAATCGCTCCGGCGGCGCGCAGGGCGAACGTGTCGTCCGAAGCAAAACCAAAACCCTCCCAGGCGACGCGGCCGAAATGCCTTTCAAGCGATTCCTGCGCCGCGCCCCAGGTGAACACCCAGCCGGCGCGGCGCGTGAGCATCAACTCGCGCGGCAAATCAAGGTCGTTCGGATCGCAGTCTTCGCTGAGGAGGCATTCCGAGGGCGCGATTCGCGCCAACTCGTCAGCCAATCGCGCCGCTGGAAATTGCGCCGCGAGGAAGCGTCCCGTGGAAAGCTCGATCCACGCCACGCCGGTGATCTCGCCCGGCAAGATCGCAGCCAAATAGTTGTTTTCGCGCGGGTCCAACAGCGCATCGTCGGTCACCGTGCCGGGACTGACAATCCGCGTCACCTCGCGCCGCACCAGCCCCTTGGCTTGTTTCGGATCTTCAACCTGATCGCAAACCGCCACACGAATGCCAGCGGCGATCAGCTTGGCGAGATAACCTTCGAGTTGATGGTAAGGAAAGCCCGCCATCGGAATGGCGTTCTCCCCCTTCTCGCGACTGGTCAACGTGAGCTTGAGCACGCGCGCCGCCGTTTGCGCGTCCTCGTAAAACAACTCGTAAAAATCCCCCATCCGAAACAGCAACAACGCCTCGGGACAAGCCCGCTTGGCGTCGCGATATTGCTGCATCATGGGGGAGTTGGACATGGGGGGATGGCGACCTAGAAAATCGACTTGCGACAACAATGGCATGGAATATTAGCGGCAATCGCAACGGCGATACAGGTGGTGAGGCCGCTCGGGCTTGCATTTCGTTCAACACGAATGTAAGATTTGATTAGCGACCAGTAGTGGCCGGCGACAGTCGACCCTGGACTTTGTCCCTGGCCGCTCCTTTTTTGCGCTATTGCGAGTTTCGGCGCTGTTCTACCAGCCACTTAATGACGTCATTGAGTGATTCGTTCCCGAAATGGATTAGCGGGGCAAGGAGTTCTCGCGCACTTTCGTCAATGCTTTTGCTTTCCCGACCAATCTTCACCTCCTCCAACTTTCGCGCTGCGAGTGTACAAACATCGCACAATTGGAGAACGCGGCTCTTTGATGAGTCGATAAAGAATCCCTTTTCGATAATTCGGACCAGCTGCAACGGACCTTCCATAACCCGAAGTGCGCTGATGGACTTTTCAACGTCATGAACTACCTCTTTGTTCTCATCGGAAATAAACATTCCGAGTGTGGCGTCCGACAATCCTTGCAAGTACGCATCGACAACTCGAGCGACTAGCGCGAATGCCGCGACGTGCGGATTGATCGTGATTCCAGTGCCAAGGCTTGAAATCGCCCACTTTTGGAATCGCGCCTTCTCGATCGCACGAAAAACGAATTTTAGCCCGCTGTCGTTGGCTATTCGTAACCAATCATCTCGCAATGCGAGTCGCGCTGACACAGGTACTCCCTTGAAATGTGTGCGGCCGCTCCGCAACTCACTACCATGAATCTCGACGCCATCGCTCGCGAGATCAGGAAAGTGCCTCTTAACGGCCGCTTCAAGAGCGCCGGTAACAGCCCCCCACACTCCTTCTGGCACGATCAATGCACCAAGGACAAAAATGGGCTGATTTGCATTCTCAAGATCAGTGCCGGTGTTGCCACTTTCGTCCAAGTAAACCAGGTGCATGTCGAATCTCCAGCATATAGTTCCAAGGCGATTAGTTGCGCGACCGTGCTAAACTAGTCTGTCGTCAGAGCCTCAACAAGCCGCTCGACGTCCCTCTCATCGTTATATGCGTGCACACTCACGCGAATCTTCCCCGCGCGGTTGTTTAGCACCACGCCGCGATCCAGATCGTGTCACCGCGCGCGAACTCTTGGCTGCGGTGCGCGCCCCTTGGCAGATTGAGAACAGCCTGTTTTTCAGCAAAGATCGCTGGTGGGATGAAGACCGCCAGTGGTCCCGCCGCCCAGGCGTCGCGGAATGGTTCACTCAACTCACCTCCGCCGCCATCTTCACCCTCCGCAATCTCGGTCCACCCTAACTTCCCATCCGCGGCCGCGCCGACCAAATCGCCTGGAATCCCAACCTCGGCCTGAGCCTAATGCGTGCCAAATGACTTTGCAGTTGTCCTGGCCGACCGAACGGCCGGATTGACCTGACGGGCGACACACGTCAAAATGCTCGGTTCACGTTGAACCGTCACGTTTCCGGTAACTGCCGGCAACCGGCCCTGGCCGGTGCGGGAAGAGGAGCCTTGCCTTGAGTGGAATCAGCGATCGTCAGCAGGAAATCAAGCGCCGCCGGCACCGCCGGAAGAAATACGTCGTGATGGCGCGCAAGCTCAAAAAGGCCACCGTCTCCGAAAAGACGGTCCTCGCCGAGAAACTGCGCAACCTCACGTCCGGCTGCAACGAACTCATTGAGCGCTGGGGCTTGGTGGAAAAGCGGTAGCCGAGAACGACGAATGCCGAATGATGAATCGAAGTTGAATTCATCATTCTGCATTCATCATTTCCTACACTTCCACCGTTTCGTGGACCTGCGCGAACGTGAACTCGCCGTCCGCGTAGTCGATCTTGATCGTCGCGCCGTCCGGGTATTCTCCCTTCAGAAGCTCCGTGGCCAACGGGTTTTGTAAACGCTGTTGGATCACGCGCTTCAGCGGACGCGCGCCGTACATCGGGTCGTACCCTTCCTGCGCAATGGCGTCCAGCGCCGCCGTCGTCACGGTCAGCCCGAAGCCGGCGCGTTCTACCTGCTTTTGCAGGTGCTTCACCTGTAACGTGACAATCTTGCGCAGGTCCTTCGCCGCCAGCGGATGGAACACGATCGTCTCGTCGATCCGGTTCAAAAACTCCGGCAGGAACCGAGCTTGTAAAATCTCTCGCACGCCAGAGCGCATCTCGTCCTCGCTCCCTCCCTGCTGCGCGATCTCTTGAATCAACTGGCTGCCGACGTTCGAGGTCATCACCACGATCGTGTTGGTGAAGTTGACCGTGCGCCCATGACTGTCCGTGAGCCGCCCGTCGTCGAGCACTTGCAACAGCACGTTGAACACGTCCGGATGCGCCTTTTCGATTTCATCCAGCAGCACCACGCAATACGGCCGCCGCCGCACCGCTTCCGTCAGCCGGCCCCCTTCGTCGTAGCCGACATATCCCGGAGGGGCGCCGATCAGTCGGCTCACCGTGTGGCGTTCCATGAATTCGCTCATGTCAAGCCGCACCATCGCGGTCTCGTCGTCGAACAGCACTTCCGCCAGCGCCTTGCAGAGCTCGGTCTTGCCGACGCCCGTCGGGCCCAGAAACATGAACGACCCGATCGGCCGATTCGGATCCTGCAAACCAGACCGACTGCGGCGCACCGCGTTGGCGACCGCCTCGACCGCTTCTTCCTGCCCCACGACGCGCTCGTGTAAGCGCTCCTCCAGCACCAGGAGCTTGGCGCGCTCCGTCTCCAACATCCGGCTCACCGGAATGCCGGTCCACGCGCTCACCACTTCGGCAATCTCATCGGGCCCCACTTCGCGACGCAGCAAACGCTTGCCGGACGTGACCGGTTGTTCCGGCACGGCGCTCTCGGCCTGCGCGGCAAGTTGTTTCCGCTCGTGATCGAGCTGGTAAAGCCGCTGATAATCCTCTTCGCTGACCAGGTTACCGGCCGCTTGCTTCTCGCGGATCGCGGCGCTCAGTTGGTCGAACTGCAATTGCAGTTCCTCTTGTCGGCGGCGAATCTGATGTACGTCAACCAGCCCGGCCTTTTCGCTTTCCCATTGTTCGCGCAGATTGGCGAGCTTGAAGCGCAATTGCTTCATCTCGGCTTCAATCTCTTCCAGCCGCTCCTTGGCGTGCTCTTCGGTCTCTTCGGCCAACTGCCGCTGCGCCAGCTCCAATTGCATCAACCGCCGTTGCACCTCGTCGATCTCAGTCGGCACGCTCTCCAGTTCCATCGCCAACCGGCTGGTCGCCTCGTCCATCAGGTCGATCGCCTTATCAGGCAACTGCCGGTCCGCGATATAGCGATCGGCCAACTGCGCCGCGGCCACCAACGCTGAATCCTTAATCCGCACCCCCTTGTGATGCGCCTCGTAACGCGGCTTGAGCCCGCGCAAAATCGCAATCGTGTCCTCCACGCTCGGCTCGCCCACGAACACCGGCTGGAACCGTCGCTCCAGCGCCGCGTCCTTTTCGATGTACTTTCGATACTCGTCCAACGTCGTCGCGCCGATGCAACGCAAATCCCCGCGCGCCAGCGCCGGCTTGAGCAGATTCGCGGCGTCCTGCGCGCCTTCCGCAGCGCCGGCGCCGACCACGGTGTGCAGTTCGTCGATGAACAGGATCACATTCCCGCCGGCGTCTTGCACTTCGCGCAGCACGGCCTTAAGCCGCTCTTCGAAGTCCCCGCGAAACTTCGCCCCCGCCACGAGCGCGCCCATGTCGAGCGCCACCACGCGCCGGTTCTTCAAACTCAGCGGCACGTCCCCTTGGAAAATGCGCAGCGCCAGCCCTTCCGCGATCGCCGTCTTGCCCACGCCCGGCTCGCCGATCAACACCGGATTGTTCTTCGTACGCCGCGACAGCACCTGGATCACGCGGCGGATCTCCGCGTCGCGCCCGATCACCGGGTCGAGCTTCCCCTTGCTGGCCCGCTCGACGAGATCGATGCCGTATTTATTCAGCGCCTGGAATTTGCCTTCCGGATCTTGATCTTGCACGCGCGCACTCCCTCGCAGTTCCTTGAGCGCCGCCAGCACGTCTTTCTCGGCGACGGCGTTCAGTTTCAACAGATTCTTGGCCTTCGATTCCGACTTCACCAGCGCCAACAGCAAATGCTCGGTCGAGACGAACTCATCCTTCATGTCGTCGGCCGTCTTCTGCGCGGCCTCCAACACTTGCATGAATGCCTGCGACGGATTCGGCGCGCCTGCCCCGCTGACCTTGGGGAAATGCCCCAACTCCGCCTCGATCATCTTGTCGAGCTGTCCGCGATTGACCCCGATCTTATCGAGCACCGCGCCGACAATCCCCTCGCGCTCGCCCACCAGCGCCGCGAGCAAGTGCAACGGCTCCACCTGCGGATGCTGCCGCTCCGCGGCAATATCCTGTGCGCGCTTCACCGCTTCCTGCGACTTCGTGGTCAATTTTTCGAAGCGAAATGCCATTGTTCTATTGTGTTGTGAAATGTCGTTTGGTGACAATTCCGAGAAATCGCAAATCGAACGTATCGTAAACCGCTTGGCTCAGTCGCCGCCGCGCATTTTCTTCAACTCACGAACTAGGATTCCTGTGTTCTTGGGATTCTGACTTCTGTCACGAGCGCGTAACCATCGGTCGAGCGCGCGCTTCACAAGCTCAAAACCTTCGTCCGTGAGATCGGATTTCATGATCCGCGATTCAATCGTTACCGCTTCGCCAGGACGAAGCACTTCGTGAACTAAGAGCCCGTTATCTTGCAAGAAGTTTGCGAATGTCACGTAGCCATCAATGACGCGTTGACGATAGTCTTGCTCTTCCGAAGCCAAGAAGTGGTTTTTTATTCCCAGGATCGTGAAATCATCCATTGTGGATTCTCACATTTCCAAAGCCGATCTTTTGGCCTCTTCATGCAACGGGCCGGCGTGCGACAAGTGCACCCCGGCCCCGTTACCTCGCCCCTGTTCCGACCTCTTCTCTCTCTCCCTCGATCTTCTCGTCCCCCTCAGCGTCTCCGCGCCTCCGCGGTGAAGAAAGCAAAAACCTATTCCTTCACCTCGAACTCCGCGTCGACAACATCCTCATCACCAGCCTTCGCGCCGTTCGACGACGAGGCCGCTTCCGGCGCCGGCCCAGCGCTCCCCTTCGCCCCGGCCTCGTACAGCGTCTTGCTAAACGCGTGCGAGACCTGCTCCAGTTCGCTGATCGCCGATTTGATCTTGTCCACGTCGTCGCTCTTGGCCACGTCGCGGGTCTTCGCGATCGCGGCCTCCAGCGGCGCTTTGTCGCTGGCGCTCAGCTTCTCGCCTTGCTCCTTGATCAGTTTTTCCAACTGATAGCACATCGTCTCGGCCTGGTTGTGCAGCTCGGCCAGTTGCCGCTTCTTCTTGTCCTCGGCCGCGTGCGACTCGGCGTCCGCCAGCTTCGACTTGATTTCCGCTTCGCTCAGGCCGCTCGATTGCTCGATCCGCACCGTGTGCTCTTTGCCCGTGCCGACGTCCTTCGCCGAGACGCTCAAGATGCCGTTGGCGTCGATGTCGAACTTCACCTTGATCTGCGGCACGCCGCGCGGCGCCGGCGGGATGCCTTCCAGGTTGAACTCGCCCAACAGCCGGTTGTCCCGCGCCATCGGCCGCTCGCCTTGATAGACCTTCACCGTGACGGCCGTTTGATTGTCGGCCGCAGTGCTGAATGTCTGTTCTTTCTCGGCCGGAATCGTGGTGTTGCGCTCGACGAGCGCCGTCATCACGCCCCCTTCGGTCTCGATGCCCAGCGACAGCGGCGTCACGTCCAGGAGTAACACGTCCTGCACGTCACCGGCCAGCACGCCGCCCTGAATCGCGGCGCCCACGGCCACCACTTCGTCGGGATTCACGCCGCGATGCGGCTCCTTGCCGAACATCTTCGTGACGAGTTCCTGCACTTTCGGAATCCGCGTCGAGCCGCCGACCAACACCACTTCGTCAATCTCGCTCGGCTTCAGCTTCGCATCCTTGAGCGCCTGCTCCACCGGGCCGCGGCAGCGCTCGATCAAATGATCGACCAACTGCTCGAACTTCGCCCGCGTAATGTTCACCTGCAAGTGCTTCGGGCCGTTCGCGTCCGCCGTGATGAACGGCAGATTGATGTCGGTCGAGCTCCCGGCGCTCAACTCCTTCTTGGCCTTCTCGCACGCTTCTTGTAAACGCTGCAGGGCCATCGTGTCCTTGCGGAGATCGATCCCCTGTTCTTTCTTGAATTCCTCGGCGACATGATTGATCAACACGTCGTCGAAGTCGTCGCCGCCCAAATGCGTATCGCCGTTGGTGCTGATCACGCGGAACACGCCGTCCGCCACTTCCAGCGCCGAGACGTCGAACGTACCGCCCCCCAAGTCGAAGACCACGATCTTCTCGTGTTCCTTGCGGTCCAACCCGTACGCCAACGCCGCCGCCGTCGGCTCGTTGATGATCCGCGCCACTTCCAATCCCGCCAACTGTCCGGCGTCTTTCGTCGCCTGCCGTTGCGCGTCATTGAAGTACGCCGGGACGGTCACCACCGCCTTGTTGACCTTGTGCCCCAGGTAGGCCTCGGCCGACTCCTTCAACTTGCGGAGCACCTTCGCCGAAATCTCCGAGGGCGTGAATTGCTTATCGCCCACGCCGACCTTGACGTAATCCTCCGGGCCGCCCACGACCTGGTAAGGCACCATCTTCTCTTCGCCCGCCACTTCGTTGTGACGGCGGCCCATGAACCGCTTGATCGAGTACACGGTCCGCTTCGGGTTCGTGACGGCCTGGCGCCTCGCCGGCTCGCCGACCAACACGTCGCCTTTGTCGTTGAACGCGACCACGCTCGGCGTCAGGCGATTGCCTTCCTGATTGGGAATCACCTTGGCCTCTTTGCCTTCCATCACCGCCACCACGGAGTTCGTGGTGCCGAGATCGATCCCGATAATCTTTTCGCCTTGTGCCATGAGTGGTGAACTCCTCCGCGTTTATGACCCGGCGCGGCTTAAGTCAGCCCGCCATTTGGTATTGATGATTCGCTCGCCGACCGCCCGGCAATGCCTGGCACGGTCAACTTTTGCCACGTCAATCTGGGAAAGCAAAGTCCGTGCCAGCCCCCTCAACAGGCGGACGGCTTTTCGCAACCCATTGCCAAACAATACGTTGCGCCACGGAAGTGGTTCAAAATCCCCGCCACAGTCATCCCGCCCCCGCCACCGGCTGCCATTTTGACAACCGCACACGAAGTCAACGACGCCCCGCTCAAGCCCAGGGAAGGCCCCAATAGCCGTCACCATCACCAACGACATCGGTGGCCTTCCCTGGGATTAACGCGCACGACGTAGTGTACGCGCAACGCGCCGCCTTCCGTGTTATCATCAACGCTTCCGGCCCCGCCGGATGCCCGCCGTTTTCCTGAGCGGCCCCGCCGCTTCCCACCACACACGCTTCCCGTCGCTTGGAGTTGTTTCATGTCCGCCAATCCGACCACGGTCTCGCAACCCGCAGCCGCCGCCTCGACGCCCGACACGAATCCCTCCCGGCGCGGGTTCCTCCGCACCTCGACGGCCGCCGCCCTCGGCGCCACGATGCTCGGCCAACTCTCCGTTGCGCGGAGTGCGCACGCCGCCGGCAGCGACATCCTCAAGGTCGGCCTCATCGGTTGCGGCGGACGCGGCAGCGGCGCGGCGGCCAACAGCCTCAACGGCGATCCCAACGTCAAGCTCACCGCCCTGGCAGACGTCTTCGAAGATCGCATCGCCGGCGCGATCAAAAATCTCCAGATGCAATACGGCGACCGCGTCGACGTTCCCAAGGAGCGCCAGTTCGTCGGCTTCGACGCTTACAAGGGCCTCATCGATTCCGGCGTCGACATCGTCCTGATGGGCACGTCGCCCCACTTCCGCCCGCAGCATCTCAAGTACGCCATCGAGCAAGGCAAGCACGTCTTCGCCGAGAAACCGGTCTGCGTCGACGCCCCGGGCTACCGATCCATCCTGGAAACCACGGCGCTGGCCGAATCGAAAAACCTCTCCATCGTCTCCGGCCTCTGCTGGCGGTACGACTACGGCGTCCGCGAAACGATGAAGCGCGTCCGCGACGGCGCCATCGGCGAGATCGTGGCCATCCGCGAAATGTACAACGCCCGCGGGCTCTGGCATCACGGCCACGACCCGAAGTGGAGCGACATGGAATACCAGATGCGCAACTGGCTCTACTTCACTTGGCTCTCCGGCGATCACAACGCCGAACAGCACGTCCACAGTCTCGACAAAGCCGCCTGGGCGCTCGGCGATATCAGCCCCACGAGCTGCTTCGGCCTCGGCGGCCGCCAAACCCGCATCGACCCCAAGTACGGCCACATCTTCGATCACTTCGCCGTCTGCTACGAATTCCCGAACGGCGTCCCGATGTTCGCCTACTGCCGGCAACAAGACGGCTGCGCGGTGGAAACCTCGGACACCTTCTACGGCACCAAGGGCACGGCCGACATCCTCAACAACACGATCAGCGTCAAAGACGAGCCGAAGTGGAAATACCGCGGCCCCACCGGCAACATGTACGACATCGAACACCAAGAAATGATCCAAGGCATTCGCTCCGGCAACATCATCAACAACGGCCACTACATGGCCAACAGCTCCATGATCGCCGTCATCGGCCGCATGGCCAGCTACACCGGCCAGGTCATCACCTGGGAAGAAGCGGTCAACAGCAAAGAAGACCTCTCCCCCAAAGCCTACGAATGGGGCCCCCTCGAAACGCCCGCGGTGGCGATGCCGGGGATTACGCCGTTTGTGTGATGAAACTGCAGGTCAGGCAAGCTCGGCACGGGCAACCCACTCATCGCGACAACACAGCCAGCGATCGCCCCGCCAAAAACCCGTGCTGAACTTGCCTGACTGCACCGGCCATGCGCCAAGGCAGGCAATCCCAATTTCGCGCCAGGGCGGCTCTTCGTGTGTTTGAATTGTGCGGCCGATTCGGGCCGTCGCGTGCCGATTGATCGACTACGGGGTAAATGGCAGTTTCCAGCGCCCGTCGAGCGTGCTAGCGATTCAAGCCGCGTAGATGCCCATCGTCAGCACATGCGAGGTGGGGCGTTACCGCTTTACAGTATTTCTGATCAGGCAAACTTTGGCACGCGTGCCGACAAGATCCTGCTACAATCAAGTTTCGTGAGGACGGCACCTCAATACCGCAACATCGCGATTTCGAGAACGCTGCCATGAAAGCTCACGTCCGCATTTCGCTGCTCCTCGTAGTTTCAGTTGTGTTGCCAGCCAGGGCAGCATCATTTCAGGGGTTGGGCGCGCCGACAGGAGACAGCGCGTCGTACGCGTACGGTGTCTCCAGCAACGGCTCCGTCGTCGTGGGCTATAGCGAAGCCGCCCCGACATCCTTTCAAGCGTTTCGTTGGAGCGCCGACCAGGGGATCGAAGGATTGGGCGATCTGCCTGGAGGGTTTTTGCGGCAGTCACGTGCACATGCGGTCTCGGCAAACGGCGCTGTCATCGTAGGTCATGGCAGCAGTGACATGGGAAACGAAGCATTTCGCTGGACGCGCAACCAGGGATTGGTGGGGTTGGGTTCGATTGGCCAACAAGAGTTGAGCGAAGCCACTAGCGTCTCCGGCAACGGTTCCGTCGTGGTTGGTTATTTTCAGTCCAACTTCTTCGAGTACGAGGCAGGACGACTGCATTCTCAGATTCGCGAACCGAGTTGGGGTCGGGTTGCGTAGGAGGAGTTAGCCGTTGTGGCGGGAGGGACCGCTTGGGCCAGGGCT